>DAIPKP010000079.1:4822-10821 GCA_036769705.1 Synergistaceae bacterium | reverse complement strand
AGTGCTCGTTGGCTGCGGCACTTTGGGAACCTTGGACTGTACCTTCTCCCATGCGGGGGTCGAATCCTGGTCGAGAAGATCCGGAATCACAGGATGACTCGACTTACGTTCCAGGGAGGAACATTGTAGTGGTCCCATTTTAGGGTCCACTATATCCCTCCCTCCCTCCCTCCCTCCCACTCAACGGTGCCTCATATTTGTGTCAAACAAAAAGAGCAAGGAACCATAAAAAAACTTGACACTAAATCAGCGCAAACCGTAATAGAAGGAGAGAATGGGGTAAACAGAAGGAGCCCGGGGGACAGCGAAAAAAGGGGAAAGGGGAGGCATCTGGGAGCGAAGAGAGAGCCCTGTAGCGTGTCTCCCCACGTAGGGTAACAACATACGAACACATAGGAGGAGTAAAACATGAGTAAGACATCGGCACTGCGGGAAATGATCAAAAACATGGAGTCCCAGATGCACATAGAGGGGCCGCCGCTGCAGCCCAAGGTGCATACTGTGGAGTTGCGTCTTGGCACTATTGAGATCCCCCTTGCGGTAGCGCCGGGCATCGCATACGCCATGGCGAGTGAACGCACAAAAAGCGAGAAAGCCTTTGTCCGAGACCTTATCATCCGGGCCGCCAAAAGACACTTGAGAAAAGTTGCCGAACTCGGCCTGGAAGTGCCACAACAGGTGAATGATGCTAAGGGGGAGGATATTGAGAGCATTGCGGAAGCGGTTAGTGAGCCCAAGCGGCAGCATGCGGCAACAGATCCGCTCTCCTCACAAGAGACTGCCACACATCCCCAAGGAGAACCCCGAGAAGAACCCGCAAGGAGCACTGCCGAGCCTGCAGTAACAAGCTCCTCTGCGGCTCCAGAAAGGAACACAGAGGCAAACAAAACGATACAGAAAAAGAGGCGTTTGTTTAGCCTGAACTAGATTGGAGGGGAGAGGTCTCTCCCGTCAGGGGGTGAGAGTAGCAAGAAACACACAAATCAAGAAAAGAGGGGTCAAAACGTGCATACTTCCTGTATGTAATGCTCCTGATACCAAGGGGGTGAAGTCGACAAGATGAATGGAGCACAAAGCAGGAACTATCCTGAAATCTGCGGTTCTTTTGCAAGGTGGGCCTCCATCAAGGGCGTTATGCGAGACTATCATATACTCCAAGAGCAGGATTTTTTGTCGGAAATACAGGGTTTACAGGGGAGCGGAAAACAAAGATATGAGGCCCTTATAGCAGAAGGATGGATTGCCCGGATACATTTCAGAGAAAAACGCATTATGAGGTGCGGCAATTTTATTGGAAAAGATCATTATGCTATTACCTACGGAAAGAGGATGGCTCCCTACGGTCGCCCGGAAAGCAGGGTAAGCGAATCTGTATTACTCCATCTTATGGTTACAGCACAATATCGGCACTGTTTGCCAATAGGACGAATAAAAATATGGCATAACGAAATACGGCTTAAAGAGGCGCATCCGGATTTAGTTAAAAAAATCTGCAACGGGTATGCTCCTGATGCTTTGCTTGCAATGCAAAACGGAGAGTACTGGGGGGTGGAGCTACTTAAAAAAACCATCTCCAATTCGCAGAGAGAGTGGGAAAAAAAGAACTCTCAATGGAGAAATGCTGGTATGGCTAAAATCATTTGGCTACGCCTGCATTCTCCCTGGAAAAAACCGCCATTCTATGTCTTTGATCCTCCGGCGGAATAACTAAGAAAGAGGTGACGCACGATGACTGAAAACAAAGGACTAAAAAGGATATTCCTTGAAGATCCCTTTAGGCACTTGGAAGGGATTGATGTGAGGGACCTCGAACAACCCTTCTGCGAAATGGTCTCCCATTGGACCCAAAAAACTCTTTCAGAAAAAAAGGTGGAGTTAAAACGTGGCAATAAAACCCTGGGGGCGTTCTTTTCTAGCCGCAATGGATACTTAGAGTACCAAGCATACGAGGGAAAGTACGAAAAGAGAAAAAATCTGTACATGCCATCGCTCGAAGACTTTTTTGCGATCTTTCTTGCAGGGCATTATGGGTATGTATTCTCAAAATCTTTATTGAAAGCATCTCATAAAATTTCTTCAGCGGTGCAGGAAAAGCAGTATCTACAACGTCGTAAGCTCAAACGGTTTTATTCCATGCAGTTTCTCGCTTGTTCGCGGTATCAACGAAAAGATCTAATCGCCTTGGGAGAAGCAGGGAAAGCCCTTTTCGCCTGGAGAAAAAACAACCCCTATTTGGAGAAAATTTCCGACACTGAAAAGCAAGTGCTTTTGATGTTAAGCACTGCTTTTTGGGAAAAGTCTTTGGGTTTTATCCACAGAGACCCTACGGGAATGAGGCAGTATGTCAAGGAGTGGGGTAAGGCGTTTTATGAGGATCATGAGCACACGGGAAACCTTGCTCCGATTCTTCAAATGCTGAGTGATTTGGAGTCCATAAAAGATCACTCTTTACCGCAAGGAATCTATCTCGGAATGCCGGCAACGCTCTTTTGTATAGATAGGGGCGAAAAAAAGGCAAAGTACGACCATATTCTCGCAAGGCTTGGTTTTTTCCGGAAAAAAGCCAATCTCGCACAAAAACTCGTGGTTTTGGTAGCTCACCAAAACAGGCAAGAACTTTTGCAACACACCATCAAAAAAATGGGAGAGAAACACAAAATCAAAGCGGAGGTTCACTACCACCCCATGGTAGAGGATTTCTTCGGATTTATGTAGGTACCCCAAGGTCGGCACCTGAGTTCTATTTCCACAGCGTAGTGGAAGCATGTGTGGGGGAGAGGGAAATCTTTGGCGTCTTTTGCTATAATGTTCATGTTTTTTCATGTAGGTTACCCGGTTCGATCCTGTCTTGGAGGAGAAGTCGTCCGGGGGATTTCCCTTTCTCCGCAATCTGTGTGTATGCACACTACCTCGGGAGGACATTTATGTAAAGCAGATCCCGGTCAAAAAAGCTGGGCCGGAACAGTGAAGCAAGAGAGACCGCTTTTTCCTGCTGAAGGAGAGATGCCGCAACCGGGCCTTGCAAAAGCCATTTGAGGCATTTGCAGGCCGTAGCCTTCTCTCTTCATAACGTTGTATTTTTCATTATAGCCCTGATACCGATGGTCTGGGTTCTAAGGCTTTTCCACCTTCCTCATGGTGGTTCCCGAAAATCGGGTTAAGGTTCCCGTGAGGCGATGTTTTTCCAAAAATCCAGATATGCTAAAATGTGTGTTTGGAATAGAAAGACAAGAAAAGGGGAGCGAAAAGATGGTAAGCAAGCCCAATGAAGAACAGATGAGAGTAATGTTGGAACGGCGCTCCGGAAGGGAAACGGAAAGATGCGGAGACCATCGCACGACTTCAGAGCGGGACTACAGCCGTGTTATCCACTCTGCCGCCTTCCGCAGGCTTCAGAATAAAACACAGGTGCTTGGCCTCGGAGAGAGCGACTTCTACCGGACGCGTCTTACGCATTCCATGGAGGTTGCCCAGATTGGCGCGAGTATTACGAAGCATCTTGAAGTAACTTGCCAGGGAAATGAGAGAGCATGGCTTCCCGACACCCGGCAGATTGAGGCGATATGTCTCGCCCACGACATCGGCAACCCCCCTTTTGGGCATGGAGGAGAGATAGCTCTCGACTCCTTCATGCGCAGCTACGGAGGTTTTGAAGGAAACGGGCAGACGCTCCGGGTCCTTGCCAAACTGGAAAAATACTCCGAATCCCATGGAATGGACTTGACGCGAAGAACCCTTCTCGGCATCCTGAAGTATCCTGTGAAATATAGCGATGCCAAAAACGAAAAGGCTTTCGAGAAGAACAAAAACTTTCCTCCCCCTAAATGCTACCACGATGACGAAGCTGATGTGATTACGTGGATTTTTGAAGCTTTTACGGAGAAAGACCGTCAGCTCTTTGTCGAGCTGAAAGAGCGGCAGGACGAGCCAGAGCCGAAGCACCGTAAACCCCTGCACAAGGGGCTGGATACCTCCATAATGGAGCTGGCGGATGATATAGCCTACGGAGTTCACGATATGGAGGATGCCATAGTATTAAGCATGCTGAATGAAAAGGACTGCGAAAAGGCCAAAAACAAGATACCCGAAGCGCTTTCAAAGAATGGTTTCCACGTGGAGAAACTCTTCTCGGAGAAAAAATATGAGGTGAAAGAAGCCGTTGGTGCCTTGGTGAACTACTTTATCACCAACGTTTCCTTGGTTTCCAAGGATAACTTTGAACATCCTCTCCTTAAACTGAACGCCGTATTTTCTCCCGAGGCTGAAGCACTCCTGGACGTATTTCGGGAAATCGTAAGAGAACGCGTTATTTTCAGCCAGAACGTTCAACTTCTGGAGCAGAAGGGGCAGATGATGATACGGGGTATCTTCGAAAAGCTATGCGATGCCCCCTTCCGTTATCTGCCGGAAAATACCCGTGAAAAGTATCGCGAGGCAAAGAATACGAACACGAACCCCGAAAGAATTATTTGTGACTACGTTGCTGGCATGACGGATGAATATGCCCTCAGGATTTATCAGATGATGTTTCTGCCGGGATATGGTTCGGTCTTCAACAGGTTGTGATCCATGAACTATTGCGTGCTAGCGTTTCTGCACCTTCCGCCACACCCGAAGGCCGAAGAACAGGGTACAGAGCAGATCCATCACCAGAGCAGCCGCAAAATAGAGCAGTACATTCCGGAAGGAGAGCCCCAGGATTCCCCTCTGTACTGCCAGCACAAAGGGAAGCGTAAGAAGCCCGTTCAGCATGAGGGCGATGAGCAGTATGGGCCGGGTCTCTCCGGTACCGTAGAAGAGGCTTTTCACCTGCCATGAGAGTCCCATGAGAATGTAGGGGATCATGAGCCCCAGAAAGGCGGTTTTTGAATAGGCCACCATGGCGGGGTTCATGGTAAAGGTCGCTGCCACAGAATCCCAGAGAAAGAACCCCAGTATCCCCAAACCCCCAAGATAGAGTGCCGTAAGAAGGGAGGAAATGCGTATCGCCCTGGGGATACTCTCCCCTCGGGAGCCTCCCAGCAGATTTCCCACAAGCACGTTGGTTCCCTCCGTCACCGCAAGCACCGGAATAAGGGCAGTCCACAGGATATTCATGGCAATGCCGTACCCTCCGTACTCATCGGTGCCCATGCTGTTCAGCAGCACCAGTATCCCCGCATACCCCGCATTGCGCACAAGAGACTCTGCTCCAGACCACCCCCCCACGGCGAAGAGGGGTTTTATATGGCATCTCCAGGGGTGGGCTGCAAAGCTCGGAAGAGAAACCCCCGCAGTGCGAAGCAGCATGGCAAAGGATGTGGTCAGAAGAATGGCCTGGGCTCCCAGAAAGGCCAGAGCGGAACCCTGCAGCCCCCACTGAAGGGAAAAGGGAAAATCCGAGAGCAGCAGCAGATCGAAGAGAATATTGCAGCACACCGAAAGAAGAGCAAGCCCCAGCACCATACCTCCCCGACGGAGAGATTTAAGTGCCGTAAGCCCCACCAGAGCGCAGGCCTCCAGCGGTATCCCCAGAGCCCGGAGACGAAGATAGAGAATGGTCTCCTGCGCAATGGCTCCCTGGGTACCCACCGCAGCGGTAAATCTCTCGGTACCCAAAAAGACCATCAACCCCACGCCCCCCGCAAGAACCAGAGCGGAGATTCCCCCCGCCTTCCATATTCCCACAGAATCCTTTCTCTCAGATCTTCCCCCATCGAAAAAAGTTCTCGCCACAAGAGCAAGCACCCCCACAGAAACTGTCTCGTGAATAACCTCCAGCAGAAGGGCCACAAACTCATACTGTTCCGAAACCGCTGGAGCATGCATGCTGATTCGCCCTACCCAGAAGGCATTCACCAGGGAATACAGCCTTGGAACTGCCATGGTGAGGATGAGAAATCCCATGAATCCCCAGGGATAGGGTGAACGGGGGAGACTCTCCAGCGTGGGGGCTTCTCCTCTAAAAATCTCTTTTTTCATGTGGGATGACGTCCTTTCAGGAAAATATGGTGCGGCTT
>DAIPKP010000079.1:0-4722 GCA_036769705.1 Synergistaceae bacterium | reverse complement strand
GG
The DNA here is from genome assembly GCA_036769705.1 of Synergistaceae bacterium. Taxonomy (GTDB): domain Bacteria; phylum Synergistota; class Synergistia; order Synergistales; family Aminiphilaceae; genus DAIPKP01. Next base: position 4,720 of record DAIPKP010000079.1, on the reverse strand, counting down.
GTGATTCACTGCAGCAGATCTGAAAGATCTAACGAGTACTCCTGGAATAAATATAGCACGTCACGGGAAGCCCTGCGAGTTGCTCTTAAGAAAAAGGTGAATTATGAAAAATTTTCCCTATTCCCTTTTTCTGCAGGATGTGTTATAGTTCCTCTCAAGGTATTAGTACTTTTTGAAGTCATAGATTCTTACTCGAAAAAAAATATTTGTAGAGATGCGCTGTCCCCAAGCTGCAAAGATGTAGGGGCTTTGCGGAGCCAAAGAGCCTTCAGGGTGAAAGGGAGGAGATTTTTATGAAAATAGGAGTTCTTGGAGATTCTTCATCCATGCGTTTTGGGATGGCCTTACAGCATGCTTCTTTCATGTCTCTCATGGGCCGGCGGATTGTTGTGGTTAACGGAACACAAGAATTTTTTCCTGTTTCGGGAAAGCCTCCTCTTTTTCTTGCCCCCTATCTCTCCCAGAATACTCCGGTAGACGTGGTTGCGGAGTGGTATGCCTCGTTTCCCGATTTTGAGTTAGCAGTGTCCAGTTTTGCTAAAACAGTACTTTCTACTGAAGGAATGGGGATAAATAGAAATTCCAATGATGCTTACTGGACGGAGAATTTACGCATGGGGCTGGAAACCTTTTTTCGCGTGGCTGGTTTCTTCGCAAAGAAGGAGAAATGCTCTCGCTCCATGGGTGCCATCATCTCTGATTGCATGCAAACACTTGGCCCCAGTGCTCTTAAAAAGGGAAGTTCACAAGAGCCGGATTGGCTTGGGGAGCTTCCCAAAGAAATAAGGGATCAAATTTCTTCATGCTATATACCAAAGCCGCACTACAGCACAGCTTTAACGCACTACACAACGATACAGCCCTTTGTTCAGGAATTACGAAAAGTTTCTCCCAAAAAAGGGGTCTCCCCTCATGTGGCAAATCCCCAGGGGGATCCTCTTTTTATCCCTCTCTCGGATTGGGAATCTTCGGTTCTTTACCTCCTTCTTCAGGTTTGCATGAAAGCCGGGGCATTTTTCATCTTTCCGAATATCGAACGCTGGTCCGAAGCTGATCGCCACAGGATTGGATATTTTCTCTCCACAGAATCTTCCAGAATAGACGCTCTATGGACATCGAACACCGTGCCGAAACATCAGGGATTCGAAAGCGAAGAGATGCTCTATGGGCATACTCAAAACAGGGGGGTACTTGATTTTTTTGCAAAGCAAGTGAGCGCCCAGGGGCCTCCCGATGAAGCAAGACTTGAGAACCTTCCATATGAAACTCCCGCATCTCTGGATGAGGAACATTTGCTTTACTACAAACAGGGAACGTGGTCTTTGCAAAAGGCTCATTATTTTGACGAAAATCTTTTGGAGACCCTTGATGTGCCCCCCCGGGAACATTCATACCAGCAGTATTTTGAGAACAATCTTGAAGAGTCTCACTGTGAAGAGCAAAGAAAAAAGAAGAATCATGGGGGTTCTGCCGGGGAAGACACAAAGAAAGGGCAAAAAGAAATATATCTCCTGGAGGGCTGCCTTCGGGAGACACACAGAGAAGGAGATCTTTCCTTTTATCTTCTTGAAGAGGACCCCCTCTGTCTTTACAAGGCCCCTTCCCTTCAAGAAGGGGAGTATCTCGGCATTATTGAAGAGAAACAGCACGGCAAAAAAAATGTTCTGGGGCTCTACAAAAAAATCTGGGGTGATAGGAGATGCTGTTTTTCCACGGTCTTTTACCCGGAAGTAAAAGCCTTTTTACCCGTCTCCTCTGAAACTATTAAGAAAACTTCCAGGAGCTGGAAGGGAAAGGATGTCTTTCAAATATCCCTTCCCCTCATGGGGGGTGACGTGGATCTTGTCTTTGCCAAGGCATTTTCTCTCCCCCAGGAAAAATACGACGTGGCGTATGGAACATGGCTCGCTCCCAGACGTGTTTTTTTGGTGCATTCGCTTCTGCAGAGCTGCTACCTGGGAAAAGAGAAACGGGAGCCTCTCCGAATTCCCGGGCATTCTCAGAAAGCACAGCATTTCACCAGGTGCCAGGAGGCACTCTACGATAACGCCTGCGAAATACTTGAAAACATCAAAAAGCCTGAGGCATGGAAAAATATTGAAGCCCTGGGAAAAACGCTCCAGCAAACCGAAGAGCAATGGTACTCCCTGGGTACGCAGCTTGCGGAATCTCTTCTATCCAATCAGGATATGCTGAAAAAACTTTCTGTTTCCGATCTCTACCTCTGGGATGAAGATGTTTCCTCCGCCGCAGAGATGAGCCGTATATTCCCATTAAACTATACCGATATGCTGGTGGAAAGTTCCATGAATGAGGATTTTGAGCGAGTTTTTCATAGCCTGCTTGTCTCGTCTTTAGTGAACGTGCCTGGAGTTTTTTCTGAAGAGGAAAAACCTGGAGAAACGAAAGGAGAATCCCATGCTGTGTAACTTTGATTCCAAATTGCAAAGTCTTTTTCTAGACACACAAAGGTACGCTTCCCTGGTGGGAGCCCGGGAGCTGGATAGCGCCCTTCTGCTCTTCGTGGCCCAGAAAAACTTTCTTTCCGAAGAAGTCTCTCTCTCGTTCCCTGAGGGAGATCCCATCTCGTCTCCCGTCTTCTCTCAGGAGACACAAGGCCAGATAGCAAGATCTTTACGTAACGCATCCTCTTCTACTGTAACCATGGAAGATTTTCTCCTGGAGATTTTATCCCATGCCGGGGAATATGATCTTCGCCTTGCGGGATTGGGTGATGAGGAAAGAGATGTCCTGCTCCGTAAATTTTCTCAAGAAAAAGAAAAAAAGGCTGTAAAAAGACTTTTGGGATCCGGAGATTCAATCCTTGAGAGGAAAGGGCGAGATCTTACGGCCCTCGTCCGGGAAGGCGAGATAACCATGCCCTCTGGCCGGGACAAGGAGTTCTCTTACATTTTGCAAATCCTATCCCGAAGGAAAAAGTCCAATCCTCTTCTTGTGGGGGAACCTGGAACGGGTAAAACTGCCATTGCCGAAGGTTTGGCTTGCCTTATTGTTCAAAAGAAAGTTCCTGAAGACCTTCTGAATGCTAGAGTGGTGGAAATTGCTGCCTCTGCCTTTACGGATGCCCAGAGAAGAGGAAAGGGAGAAGAATTTGTCCGGCGGGTGGCCAAGGAAATCGCTCTTGACCAGAAAAAGGGGATACAAACCATCATTTTTGTGGATGAACTTCACGCCATTCTTCTCGGGGGTGGTGCTGTCAGCCAATTTATGAAGCCCGTTCTTGTCTCAGAAGGATTCCGCATGATAGGAGCCACCACCGTTAAGGAATACCGCCAGTATATTGAGAAAGATGAGGCTCTCTCCCGGCGCTTTCTCCCCGTGACCATAAAGGAGTTTTCCCCTGAAGCGGCCATAGACGTGGTGAGCCATGAAGCCTCTTCCTATGAGACGTTCCATGGAGTCACTCTGCCAAAGGATGTTGTGAAGGGGGTGGTACATCTCTCTCACAGATACATTGCGGATCGCAAGCTACCCGATAAGGCTTTCGACCTCCTTGATCTCGCCTGTGTGGAAGCTCAAAAGGGTGCGGTTACCATGGATCATGTCCGCAAAATTGCCGCTCAAAGGGCCAATATACCGCTGGATTTGATAAGCTCTTCTCTTGGGGAGGTCTGCAAAAAGCTTCAACCCTTTCTTGCTCAGAAGATTTTAGGACAACCCCAGGCCATTAAAAAAATTGCTGATAAGCTCTATGCGAGATTTTTAGTGCCTAACCGACGCGCCAGGGGGCCTCTTGCAAGTTTCCTCTTTGTGGGTCCCACAGGAACAGGAAAAACCGAGATGGCCAAAGCGTTAGCAGAGCTCTTCTTCGGCTCGGAGGAGAACCTTCTCCGTCTTGATATGAGCGAGTATCAGGAAAGTTTCAGTATCAACCGTCTCATCGGTGCCGATCCCGGATACACAGGCTCTGAAGCCGGAGGGATTCTTACCGAGAAAGTGCATAAAAACCCCTTTTCCCTGATTCTGGTGGATGAGTTTGAAAAAGCCGACGTCAATGTGCAGCAGCTCTTTCTGCAGATCATTGATGAAGGACGGCTGTCGGATGCTTCTGGAACGCTCTTCGACTTTAAAAACACTATGATAATTTGCACCTCCAATGCAGTGGTGAAAAGTAAAAGAACACCTGTGGGGTTTAACGCGCAGCAGGATTGTTTTGAAAAAGAAGGCAACTCCTCTCTTCTCAAGAAAGAACTCGCACAAACCTTTCCGCAGGAATTGTTAGGGCGCTTTGATGAATGTATCTTTTTTCAAAAGCTTTCCGCAGATGCCATTAAAGAACTTTTTCTTATGCGTCTTCGCGAGGAGGAGGAGGCGCTGCGTCCCCGTGGTATTACGCTGAATGTGGATGATGATGTGGTGGATTTTCTTGTCTCCTCCGTTCTGGCAAGCCCCTCCGGAGGCCGGGAGGTGCATCATCTTTTTGAATCGCACATTATGAGTTCTTTGGCAAGGCATCTCGTGAAAAAAGACTATACTACCTTTTCCGTATCCCTTTCATCCCAGGAACCAAAAAGCATTCTTGTGGAACCTGCAGTTCTCGTTTCAGATCTGGCAGTACCCTCTACAGTTTATCCCGATAAATAATGTGTGGTATGATTTCTGCGTGAAAATATGTTGTCACGAAGTGTCCCTTATTTTCTCCGGGGCACTTCGTGAATAATTTATGGTAATTCTGAAGAGGTGTTTGAGCACCATAGAA
>DAIPKP010000198.1:0-2069 GCA_036769705.1 Synergistaceae bacterium | reverse complement strand
CCCGGTTTTGGTAGGGGCGGGGCCCTGTCCCCGCCCTGATATGCGGCAATCTGCCACATAGATCGGGCGGAAGGACGTAATTGTAGATTTGCCCTGGTTTCGGAAAATCCTTTACAGGAGGTGTGTTCATGATACAAGGTGTGACACTGCGTAATTTCCTGAGCTTCGGAAACCAAAGTTCGGAAATTTCCCTTGGACCGCTGAACGTGATTATCGGCCCCAATGGTTCGGGAAAATCGAACTTTATAGAGGCCTTCGACCTCCTGAGGCATGCTCCGGAGCAGTTGCTCAAGCCGATCCGTGAGGGAGGAGGGGTTCTGGATTGGCTCTGGAAAGGAGGCCCCGGAACTCCCGAAGCTTCGCTGGATGTAGTGCTCAAACATCCCACGGGGGAAGGAAATCTTCGGTATGTTCTCGCCTTTACGGCGGCAAACCAGCGTTTCGAGATCAGGGACGAGCGGCTGGAAAACGAAAAACCTGTGGATGCCTCGCATCCGGAGCCCTATTTCTATTATCGCTTCAACAAGGGGCATCCGGTGTTGAATGTGCGGGGGGATACCCGAAAGCTGCAACCGGAATATGTGGATATGGAAAAATCGATCCTCTCCCAACGCCGGGACCCCGATCAATATCCAGAAGTAACCGCCCTGGGGGAGATTTTCGGGAATTTTCGGCTGTATCGGGAGTGGAGTTTCGGAAGATACACCCCGGCTCGGCTGCCTCAGAAGGCGGATCTGCCCAACGATTTTTTGGAGCCCCAGGGAGAAAACCTCGGGTTGGTTCTCAACCGTCTGCGTCGGGATCCCTCGGTAAAGGCGGAGCTTCTTGAGGCGCTGCGGCTTTTATACGAGGGCATCGATGATTACGATGTGCAGATTGAGGGCGGGACGGTGCAGGTCTTTTTTCAGGAGGGTTCCTTTACGGTGCCCGCTACGCGGTTATCCGACGGCACCCTGCGTTATCTTTCCCTGCTTGCGATTCTCTGTCACCCCTCACCGCCTTCCCTGGTGTGCATCGAAGAGCCCGAGTTGGGGTTGCATCCCGATATTCTGCCTTCCCTTGCGGATTTGCTCAAGAAAGCTTCGGAGCGGTGTCAGCTCGTGGTAACCACCCACTCGGATATTTTGGTGGATGCCATGACGGATTGCCCCGAGGCGGTTCTTGTCTGCGAAAAAGAACGAGGAAGCTCGGTGCTGCGTCGCCTGGATAAGGAAGATCTCAAGCCCTGGCTTGAAAAGTATCGCCTGGGAGAACTCTGGACCCGGGGAGAACTCGGGGGCAATCGATGGTAGGGGCAAAACTCTACGTCGAAGGCGGAGGAGACGCTAAGGAGTTACGAACCGCATGCCGTAAAGGTTTTGCCACATTTTTGAAGAAAGCCGGGTTTCAGGGAATTCTGCCGGGTGTCGTAGCTTGCGGAAGCCGGGAGAACGCCTATGATTCTTTTTGCACGGCCCTCAGAAAGGGGCAAAGGGCCTTTCTTTTGGTGGATAGCGAAAACCCCGTGGCTTTCCGCTGTCAGCAGGGAGAGATGAAAAACTGGATGCCCTGGAAACATTTGAGGAGCTCCGCCGGGGGCGCGTGGAAAAAACCTGTGGAAGCCTCCGAAGGAATGTGTCATTTGATGGTGCAATGCATGGAGACCTGGTTTCTGGCGGACGGGGCTGCCATGGCATCGTTTTTTGGCCAGGGATTCAACGAAAAGGCTTTGCCCCAACGTAAAAATATCGAGGAAATTCCGAAGAAAGATCTCTATTCGGGATTTGCCCGGGCTTCAGCTGGCTGCAAAACAAAGGGCCCTTACGATAAGGGAAAGCACTCTTTTGCCCTGCTCTGCTCGATAGATCCTGCGAAAGTTGTCGAGGCAAGCCTTTGGGCACGCCGTTTTCTGGCGTGTTTGGAGGAGATGCTGAAAAACGGATAGATAGGCCTCGAAGATGTTTCAGGTGGGGTAGGAGAAGGCAGGTTTGGCAAATAAGGCCCATCAGGGCCGGTACGGTGTAAAGAGGTTTGGCGAATGGATGCGGCGAATAATGCCCATCAGGGCAGGCACGGGGGCCTGCCCCTAC
>DAIPKP010000197.1:0-2081 GCA_036769705.1 Synergistaceae bacterium | reverse complement strand
GATGCTGCGGATGACCAGCATGTTGGGAAGCGAGAGGGCAGGACCCGCCAGAAGCAGCGCCAGGGCGGGGCCCTGTCCTATGCCGGCTCCCAGAAGCCCCTGTAGAATGGGAACCTCCGTGAGGGTGGCGAAGTACATAAAGGCTCCCGCAATGGAGGCGAAGAAGTTCGCCAGCAAGGAGTTTCCTCCCACAAGCCCCGCCACGAAAGAGCTCGGAATCAGTGCCTCGTGTCCGGGGCGTCCCAGCAGAAATCCCGCCACCAGCACGCCTCCGAAGAGCAGAGGCATCACCTGCAGGGCGTAACCCCAGGTGGAATCCATCCATTCCCGGCGTTCCTCCCGGCCGAACCAGAGCCAGGTGGAGATTCCTACAGAAATCAAAGCTGCCATAGCTACATACCATTTAATGTCGTACAGGCTCTCCCAGAGCCCTCCGGGAACCTTGGGGGCCGCCCAGTTGGCGAAGACCAGAAAAAGCACCATGCTTGCCATGTGCCACACGGTTTTCCAGAGGGGCCGTTCTGCTTCCTCTTCGGGGATTTGGGCGAAACCTGCCAGGCGTTTTTCCTCGTGATTGCGAAAAATCCAGCCCATGGCAAGACCGATGAGCACGCTGAAGGCAACGGCTCCCACCGCTCGTGCCAGCCCGAGTTGAAAGCCCAGCACCCGGGCGGTAAGAATGATGGAGAGCACGTTGATGGCGGGGCCGGAGTAGAGAAACGCCGTGGCGGGGCCGAGCCCCGCTCCGCGCTTGTAGATTCCCGCAAAGAGAGGAAGCACCGTGCAGGAACATACAGCCAGAATGGTGCCCGATACGGAGGCCACCGAATAGGCCACCCATTTTTTGGCGTTTCCCCCGAGATAGCGCATCACCGCCTGCTGGCTTATGAAAACGCTGATGGCTCCGGCGATGAAGAAGGCGGGCACCAGGCAGAGGAGTACGTGTTCCCGGGCGTAGTCCGAAAGTAACGCCAAAGCCTCTCCCGCGGCCTGGCGGATTACCGGAGAATCTGCGGGGAGAAACCAGGCTGCCAGGAATATCGCTAGAATCCAGAAGAATTTCTTTTTTTCCGTCATGAATAGAGGCTCCTTTTTCGTTAAAAAATGTTATGTGGCGATAGTTTCACGTAAAGATTCGAAAAATTCCCCGTCAAGGTTATAGATCTGTGTCCTTTCCGGGGAAAAGAAGGCCTTTTATGGACCTATTGGCTCGCCTGAAGAAGTTCTTTCATGCGTTCCGGAGAGGGAATTTTTCCTGCCGAGAGAACCTTGCCGTTTACCGCAAGCCCCGGAGTGGCCATAACGCCGAACTCCATGATCTCGTTAATATCCGTCACCTTTTCCAGCTCGTACTCCAGTCCGAGCTCCCTGGCGGTATTATCCGCCAGTTCCGCCAGTTTGGCGCATTTGGGGCACCCCGTGCCCAGAATCTGAATCTTCATATTGACAGCTCCTTTCAAAAGATCCTTTTGAAAATTGTCGTTTTTCGCCGCATACTGGTTCTCTTCGTTTTCCCTAAGGGCTTCCATCTGATTTTGCAGATCCTGCCGCAGGGTTCCTTCGAGACAGGAAAGAAGGCTGTTCAGGCAGATCATGCGGAGAGAGTAATAGACGTTGAGCCCCTCCTTGCGATCTCGGATAACTCCGCAGCTACGGAGTATGGCAAGGTGTTTGCTGATGGTGGTGCGGTCGAAGGAAGACCATGCCGCAATTTCGCAAACGCAGCGCTCCCCCTCCATCAGTCTTTCCACGATTTCCAGCCGCACGGGATGTGCCAGGGCCTTGAAGATATTGACTTTTTGGGAGAGAAAGACATCCTCCATATTCACCACCTCTTTCGTGGTAAATTTACCACTTAAGCACAAAACGGTCAAGATCTCCCGAAATATTTTTGACGTTGCGTGAAAAAGGGAGACCTTGCCAGGAAAAAATCTTTCTGGTATATTTGGGGTAATATGCAAATATTGCCACATAAGCATATTTTAGCCCGTGAAAAATAAGGTTATTCCAGAAAAGGAGGCCGCATCTATGAGAATGATCGCCGAGTGGTTCCCGGAGTTTGCGGAGAAGTTCGAAGAAAT
>DAIPKP010000078.1:0-10939 GCA_036769705.1 Synergistaceae bacterium | reverse complement strand
AGCGGGAAGCCCCCACCTCAAAAGCTATGCTTTAGGTGGTGGGAGTATGTCACGAGGAGGTGTTGTGATGAAACGTAGAAGTTTGATCATGTTTGGCGTGGTTGTGGCAATGCTTGTGAATTTGTTGGCCGTAGGCGCCGTTATGGCAAGGGATGCAGAGGTTTTCAACTGGAAATTCCAGAGCCATCATACCCCCGGTTCTTTGGCGGTGGAAGCGGCTATTAAGCCCTTTATCGAAAGGGTGGACAAGATGTCCGGCGGCAGGCTGAAGATAAGCCTGCACTATGCGGGAGAGCTCGTAAATTACGCCGAAGTGGACGAGGCTCTTCAGGCGAACATGATTCAGATAGCCAACACGAGTTCATTATTTTTTAGAGGCTCTTTCCCCATGGGCTGGGTGTCCGCTCCCAACATGCCCCCCTTTGTAACACGAACAAACGACGAGTTTAACGAACTCTTCCATCACCGGGGAATCGACAAGCTTGTAGGAGAGGCCCTGGAGGAACGGGGCATCAAGTTCCTCGGCAGTCATAGCGTGGGTAACACCTACTTCTGGAGCAACAAGCCTATGAAATCCCTGGAAGATCTTGAGGGGTTCAAAGTGCGGTTCTTCGGATCCATGTCGGACTGCATGGAGCATTTCGGGGCCGCCCCGGTTATGCTTCCGCATCCGGAAACCTACATGGCCATTGCCATGGGAACCCTTGATGGCAGCGGTACCGCCTGGTGGCTCTATCGGGACCTCAAGCTGTACGAGGTATGCCCTTACTTCATCGGCCCCGCCATGCAGGTTCCTCAGGGGATGGAGCTTTGGGTTTCCAAAATTGCCTGGGATGCTCTGCCCGAAGATATCCAGGCCATTCTGGAGACAGCGGCGGAAGCCTTCAATACCGACTACATGGATGCCGTAACCATGCAGGAGCGGGAGATGTTCAACAAGTCCTTTGCGGAGTGGGGAACCACCTACATGGAGTTCAGCGACGAGGACGTAAAGAGAATTACCAACGAGTTCTCCCTTCCCTACCTGGACAAAGTCTCTGCAGAGCAGGGAGCCAAGGATCCGAGGGTTACCCAGGCCGTGGAGATCATCAAGCAGTTTATGAAAGACTACGGATACATCGACTAAAAACCGATGAAAGTGCCCCCTCTCTCTTTCGGGGAGGGGGTTTCTTTGTAGGTTTTGTCGGAATTCAGGCTTCTGATGAAGTGAGGGGGGTGAGGCGATTGCCTTTTCTAACCGGTTTTATCAAGTTTGTAGATACCATGAATGATCGGATGGGTAAAATTGTGGGTTTTCTCATTTATCCAATCATGCTCGTGCTGGTGTATGAAGTGGTGATGAGATATTACTTCAACCGGCCCACCATATGGGCTCACGAGACGTCCTGTATGCTGTACGGGGCCCATTTCGTCCTGGGAGGGGCCTATGCGTTGCAGCACAACGCCTTTGTAAACGTAGAGGTTTTTTATGCCCGGTTTCCCCGGCGGGCCCAAGCAATCATCGATCTCATTACATGGACCATGTTCTATATTTTTGTGGGAGTGTTGCTTTGGAAGAGCCTTCCCTGGGCGTGGAAGAGCTTTATGCTGCGTGAAGCTTCCGACAGCACCTGGGGACCCGAGGTCTGGCCCATCAAACTGACCATTCCCCTGGCGGCTTTTTTGATGCTTCTCCAAGGAATGACAAAGACCATTAAAGACGCTTTTATGGCAATAACCGGACGGGAGCTTATTCCCGCGGCAGAGCCGGAAGCTCCGGTTGGAAACTGAGGTGAACCTATGGACATAGGAGTTATTTCAATACTTCTTTTTGCCAGCATGTTTCTTCTGCTGGCTTCGGGGCTTCCCGTGGCGTTCGTGTTGGGAGGGTTGGCGACGGTTTTCGCCACCATCTTCTGGGGGCCCGAGTCGCTCTTTATCATCGTTGCCAGAACCTATTCCATGATGTCCACCACAACCCTGGTGGCGGCTCCCCTTTTCGTATTGATGGCGGTAGTCTTGGAACGTTCCGGTGTGGCGGAGGATCTCTTCGAAATGATGTATCGCTGGTCCGGGGGAATCAAAGGCGGATTGGCGGTAGGCACCGTTCTGGCGTGTACTCTCATAGCGGCCATGTCCGGTATCGCCTCCACGGGAGTGGTGGTCATGGGCGTAATGGCTTTGCCCGCCATGCTCAAACGGGGATACGATAAAGAAATAGCTACGGGCTGCATTCTGGCCGGAGGCGTTCTGGGGCCCCTGGTTCCTCCCAGCATTGCCCTGGTGCTTTACGGAACCATTGCCCAGGTATCCATCGGCGAGCTTTTTGCGGGAGGAATGGGCGCAGGGCTGCTCTGTTCCGCTCTTATTATCGGGTATATCCTGATTCGGTGTTATCTCAATCCCAAACTAGGGCCTGCTATCCCCGAAGAGGAGAGGGCCGACTGGGGCGCAAAAATGGCCTCCCTCAAGGGGGTTATCCTTCCGCTTCTGCTTATAACTGCGGTTCTGGGGTCTATCTACAGCGGTATCGCCACTCCTACGGAAGCCGCTGCGGTGGGAGCCTTCGGCGCTTTTGTCTGTAGCGCTCTTCACAGGCGTTTGAACTGGGAGCTTATCAAGAGCGTGGCCTATACCACCATCCAGGTTCAGGGTTTTATGATGTGGATACTCTTCGCAGCCCAGGCCTTTGCGGCGGTGTACATGGGACTGGGAGCTTCGAGAATGGTCATTCGGCTGGTGCAAACCTATGAAATCGGCTGGTGGACCATGCTCATCGCCATACAGGTGGTCTGGTTCCTTCTCGGTCTCGTCATCGATGCATGGAGTATTCTCATGATCACTCTTCCCATTCTGCTTCCCCTTATGCCTCTTTATGGTTTCGATCCTTTGTGGCTCGGGGTTCTCTATGCGGTAAATACCCAGACGGGATATCTTACCCCTCCCTTTGGTACCATGCTGTTCATGATGAAGGGAATCGCCCCCAAGGAAGTCACCATGAACGATATTTACCGTTCCATCGTGCCCTTTGTGGCGACGCAACTTGTCTGTCTCGCTCTTTGCATAGCTTTTCCGAAGCTCGTCACCTGGCTCCCCCATCTTCTCTTCGATTAAAGCCGTGTAGCCGTATATGAGTAGCTTGTCTTTCTGGAATCCCGGCAAGAGCTGGAGAAAAGCTTTTCCCAGGAAAGAAAAAGTCCCCGGAATTATTTTTTTTCAGGCTGGATTGTGTCAATGCTTTTTAGGGATTACAAAAAACAACCCCCTTTCTTCGGGCGCGCTTCCTGAAGCCGGGGGTTGTTTTTTGTACTTGAAAGGCCCGTAATATCCAGCTAAAAGAGGACAAATCTCTCTGCCGATGTTACACTTGAATCGGATGAAGCGTGTCGGATTAGCCTTTACCCTTTTATTACGCAACAATACAGCCCTGTGGTGTTTTCTTTCGGAATGTTTTGCCGGTACTGTAAATCGAAGCTCGGGAAAGGGGAGTGGGGCCTTTGATAGGAAAACTGTTTTCGGTTTTCAAAAAAGAAAGCTTTTGCGCTCTTTGTGCTTCCGGGGAGCAGATTGAGATTCAAAGAGCTTTGCAGGGCGGGGCTCAAGTGAATAGGGCGGATAGGAAAGGAAAAACCCCGCTTATGTATGCCGCCGGGGCAAATGAAGATCCCCAGGTGATAAGGTTTCTGATTCATGCGGGTGCCCGGATCGATGCGAAAGACGAGGAGGGCCTTTCGGCTCTTCTCTATGCTGCCGGGACGAATCCGTCTCCCGGAGTAATCCGGGAATTGCTAAAGGCTGGAGCGGATCTCGAAATAAAGGATAACGAGGGGTGGACCCTTCTCATGTATGCTGCGGGATTTAACGCCAACCATGAGGTTGTTTCCGTGCTTTTAGAAACTGGAGTGGACGTGCGTGCCCGAAACGAAGAGGGGACCACGCCGCTTATGTGTGTTGCCAGCCTTAACGGCAATGTCCGCACTATAAAGTTGCTCCTGGAGTCCGGGGCGGATGTCGATGCTCGGGACAACCAGGGTGTCACTGCTCTTATGGGGGCTGCAGAGTTTTGCGACAACCCCGAGATCCTCGAAATTTTGCTCCAAGCCGGAGCGGACCCGGGAGCCAAGGATACCCATGGCCGGAGTGTTTTGGATTGTGCTCAAGAAAATGATGCTTTGAGAGGAACCGAGGTCTTGCGAAAATTGGAGGTTTCTTCTCCTTCGTGACGGGGGTTCCCGGTAGATTTTCCTGGGGCTCCGTTTTGCTAAATCTAAACTATAAGTGCAACGGGGTTAAGACTCCCAAGATTTAATGGTAAAAGAATAACCCACAACGGAGGCCTATCTGGATACAGTGGAGTTCGTGCTCAAAGACGTTACCTGGAATGCCGAGCCTGATCGCGCCGCCCTCCGAGGCTCTCTATTTTTCCGGAAATGAGAGAGTGTATCGAAGAGGGGTTGAAGCCTACTGGTCCCCGGAGCAGATGGAACGTAGTGGGAACTACCGGAGCGATCCGAAAATCTCGCCCTTTGGAAAAGGGCTTTGGCGAGGGAGAACGTTTTGTCTTCCCTGTACCCGGAGGATTACCGGATAGGGGCGTTCCTCCGGAGATCTTTCCCGGGTTCCTCCGTGGCAATTGAAGGGAGAGCTCCCGTGGTGGAGTATCTCGCAGGAGATACGGTAAACTTCGTCTCCCTTTACGATTTCCCATCTTCGCAATATATGTTGCGGCCTTTCTTTTTTCTTTCCGGGGAAAATGAAGAGGTTCTCGCTCATACCTCTCATTGGCTTCTGATACGGAAAAAGATGTCTCCTTGAAACAGGCCTCGATCTACTATTTTATCCGGTAGTTCGAACATAAAAATTTTTTTGTTCGGCTTCTTTCTCGAAGATTGTGAGAGGAGCCTTGCCCTTCAATCTAGTCATCATCGGGAATCTGTCTTATAATGACAAGGCGGATACGGTTTCGGGTGCAGTATGGAGCATGTAAGGAGGAGATACCCCTTGAAGAAAATTCTGTGTGTTGCGTTCGGTCTTTTATTTGTTCTGTGTGCTTTGCCGGCTTTTGCGGGAGACGTGGTGAAGGCCTATACTACTTTGGAAGAACCCCTTGCAAAGGCTCTCTTCGATGCTTACGAAGAGGAGACGGGGGTGCACGTGGAATGGGTTCGCCTTTCCAGCGGCGAGGCTCTCGCGAGAATCGAGGCGGAAAAGGCCAATCCCCAGGCTTCCGTCTGGGTCGGTGGCGTGGGGACCCTGCATATCGGAGCCAAAAATAAGGGGCTTCTCGCTCCGTACAACTCCCGGATTGCCGCGGGAGTGCCCGAAAAATACCGGGATGCCGATAAATGCTGGGTAGGACTCTACGTGGGACCCATCGCTTTTGGAATGAATACGAAAAGAGCCGAAGAGCTCGGGCTTTCCATGCCTACGAGCTGGGCGGACCTTCTGAAGGAGGAGTACCAGGGGAAGATTCGCATGGCCAATCCCGGCACATCCGGCACCGCCTATAACGTGCTGACTACCCTCATTCGCATTCACGGAAACGATGAGGAGAAAGCCTTCGCCTATCTCAAAAAACTGGATGCGAACATCGACCAGTATACCCGTTCCGGTTCGGCTCCCGGAAAGAGTTGCGCCATCGGTGAAAATCCCGTGGCTATCGGGTATCTGCACGATTTGATCAAGCTTCGCAAGGGCGAAGCTCCCATTGAAATCGCGGTTCCTTCGGACGGCACGGGTTTTGAAACCGCTTCCATGTCCCTTATCGCCAACGGTCCGGAACCTGTGGAGGGTAAAAAACTGTACGATTGGGTTCTCGGCAAAAAGGCCCAGAACATTATCGCCAGGTGGTTTGTCATTCCCCTTTCCAGCGAGGCCGAAGAGCCCGATACCGGATTTAGCTTGAAAACCATGAACCTGGTGGATCAGAACGACGAATGGGATGCAGCCAACAAGGAGCGCCTCGTAAAGCGCTGGAACGAAGAAGTTCCCGGCTCCGGAAAAATTGAGCAGAAATAAGATTTCCCCGGCGTCTTTTCGGATGTAGGCAGTATTATTGCTCGAAAAAAACAGGCCCGGAAATCCCCGTCCAAGGGATTCCCGGGCTTGTTTCGGTTTTGCGCCTCCAGCGTGCTACAATGAAAGAAAATCTTGACAAAGCTTGAAGGGAGCCTGAGAGCGTGAAGATGCGAAGACGTCTTTTCATTTTTGGAGGAGTGCTTCTTCTCTTTGCCCTAGTTGATTTCTGGATATACCGAAATCTTGCCGCCACATTTTTGCAATATGCCCACCAGCAGAGAGAAGAAATTGCTGGAATGTCCCTTGCGGGAACAGCCGAGGAGCTTGCAAAATCGCATCCGAAGGGTTTGCGGCTCGCTCTTCTTCAGGGAATTCCGGGAACCGATGAAGAAATTGGCTACCAAAGTGAAGATCCCCTTTTTTTGGCCTACGTAAAGAAAAATGAAAAGGCACCTCTTTTTGTAAAGGGCTTTGAAAGCGCCTCCTACGAGGAAATCTACCAGACCCGGGAGCCCCTTTCCTGGGGAGAGGGGAAAGAAGAATATCTTCTTTTCGCTCCTCTTTACGGATCCGAAGGCTGGGTGGAGGGAATAGCCCTTTTCTCTTTTCCCCGGGAGGGAGAAAAAACCTTTCTCGATTTGCTGCATACCTTCGCCTTGGGAGCGTTCTTCCTCTTTGCCGCCATTTTCGGAATAGTTCTGTGGAGCAGGGATCCCTTTACGGGCTTTGCGGTGCTGGGGCTTTTCGCCATGGTGGGAGTTTTCGTGGCATATCCTCTTTTTCAGGCCTTCCGGCTTACCTTTATCTACAACGGAAGCTACTCCCTGGAAATCTGGAAGTCCATTCTCTCTTCGAGACAGTATGGAGAAGCCTTCCGGGGCAGCCTTCTTCTGGGAGGGTGTACCGCCACCGCTTCCACACTGGTGGGTTTCCTTTTCGCCTTCGTGCTTACCCGAACCCAAGTTCCATGCCGTCGTTTTTTCGGGGCCATGGGAACCTTGCCCATCATATCCCCGCCCTTTTCTCTTACCCTTTCGGTAATCCTCCTTTTCGGGAACAATGGTCTAATCACCAAACAGCTCCTGGGTCTTTCCAATTTTTCCATCTACGGCCTTGGAGGGCTCACCCTGGTACAGACCATGGGTATGTTTCCCATAGCCTTTCTCACTCTTTCCGGAGTGCTCCAGGCCATCGATTCCACCTTCGAGGATGCCGCCCTGGATCTTTCCGCCTCCCGATGGACTACCTTCCGCACCATTACCTTGCCTTTGGCTCTTCCGGGAATTCTCAGCGCCTGGCTTTTGGTTTTTACCAATTCCCTGGCGGATTTCGCAAACCCCCTGATTCTCTCCGGAAGTTACCGGGTTCTTTCCGTAGAAGCTTATATGGAGGTAACCGGCATGAACCGTCTCGGAAACGGAGCGGCTCTTTCCATACTCCTTCTTCTGCCCACCCTTACGGCTTTTTTCGTGCAGCGTTTCTGGGTAAGCCGCAAATCCGTGGTTACCGTTACGGGAAAACCCTCCGCCCGGGTGACGGAGCTTGTTACTCCAGGCGTCAAACGGGTACTCCTGGGCTGCATGATCCTTGTGGTCATGTTTCTCTTTGTCCTGTACGGCACCATCGTGGCGGGATGCTTCGTCACCAACTGGGGTATCGATTACAGCTTCAGCCTTAACAACATCGCGGAGGCTTTTACGAGGGGCCGGGATGCGTTGCTGGATACCCTTACCCTGGCAGCAGCCGCCACTCCCGTGGCGGGGATTTTGAGCATGATTGCCGCCTTGCTGTTGGTACGGAAACGCTTTCCCGGAAAACGCCTCATGGAAGCTCTTATCATGACGCCCTTTGCCCTGCCCGGAACCCTGGTGGGTATCAGCTACATCCTCGCGTTCAACAAGGCTCCCTTGCTTCTCGTGGGAACCGGGGCGATTATCGTCATCAACTACGTCGTCCGGGAGCTTCCCGTGGGGGTGGAGGGAGGAATAGCCTCGTTGCGACAGATCGACGGAGCCATCGAAGAGGCTGCTCAGGATTTGGGGGCGGATACGCCCACGGTATTTCGCACCATCGTGCTGCCCCTCATACGTCCCGCTTTCATCTCCAGCCTTTCCTATACCTTCGTACGCTCCATGACCGCGGTAAGCGCAGTGATTTTCCTCATCTCCGCAAAGTGGTACCACCTTACGGTGCTTATCTACAATTTTTCCGAAAACCTTCGGTTCGGTCTGGCGAGTGTTCTCGCCACTACGCTCATTATCATCGTCTTTGGGGCTTTCGGAATTATGCGGCTTCTCCTGAGGCAGAACAAATACCTGGAAAAAACCATCTCCTTTTGATCTCGAAATAAAGAAAGGAAGAAAATTTCATGAAACTGACATCAAAGCCCGTACGGCTTGAAGGAGTTACAAAAACCTTCCGGGAGGCTTCCACGGGAAAGGAAGTTCTGGCGGTGGAGGATTCGAATCTTCATGTACAACCCGGTGAGCTGGTGACTCTCCTCGGCCCTTCGGGATGCGGAAAAACCACCACCTTGCGTATGATAGGAGGTTTCGAATCTCCTACCCGGGGCACCGTCTTTATCGGTTCCGAGGATGTCACTTCCCTTCCTCCCAACCGGCGGGATACCGCCATGGTCTTCCAGAGTTACGGCCTTTTTCCTCACATGAGCGTTTTCGAAAACGTGGCTTACGGTTTGAAACTGCGAAAATGTTCTGCCCCGGAGATTCGGAACCGGGTTATGGATTCTCTCAAGCTCGTAGGATTGGAGCATCTTGCGGATCGTGCCCCCGGAAGGCTTTCGGGAGGGCAGCAGCAACGGGTGGCTCTTGCCCGTTCTCTTATCGTGGAGCCCGGAGTCCTTCTCCTGGACGAACCCCTCTCCAATTTGGATGCCTTGCTCCGGGAACAGATGCGGGTGGAGATCCGCCGTATTCAGAAGAATCTTGGCATCACCGCGGTATATGTAACCCACGATCGGGTGGAGGCCATGAGCCTCTCGGATCGTATCGTGGTGATGGATCGAGGGCGGATTGTGCAGATCGGCACTCCCTTTGACATATATCAGGATCCCGTCTCTCCCTTTGTGGCGGGCTTCGTGGGAAAGGCCTCCTTCTTCGACGGTATCGTGCGAGGGATGGAGCAGGGAAGCTGTGCCGTGGACGTTCGGGGAAAAACTTTTTCCATACCCCGCTTTTCCGAAACCCTTCGGGAGGGAGAGAATTGCCTTCTCATGTGCCGTCCCGAATCCATGGAAATTTTGGACCCCGGAAAGGGTATTCTGGATGGAGTGGTAATAACCAACGTTTATCTGGGACACAGCATGGAAAGTTTTGTGCGAACCTCGGAAAATACGGAGATACTCGTACAGATCGACGACCCGGGATCCAAGAAAATTTATCCCGAAGGAAGCGAGGTTTCCGTTACCGTGAATCCCCGAGCCTCCAAAGTGCTCTGTACGAGCCCGGAAGGAGCCTGTGAAAAAGATTTTACTAATTCCCTGGAATGATTTTTTGTAGCGTAAGAAGGCGGTTCCGGACCTGGTATATCCCTTCCGCCGGTTTGGATGGAGAATACGTGAACAGACAGGAAATACTCTGTTTTTTGTAGGAGAGTGGATGCATGAGAAAAAGACGAATCGATTGGGAGGAAGAGGAAAAAAAAACTTCCAAAGCCAGACTGCGGGGATTGCGCTATACCTTCGTCTCCTTGCTCGCGGTTCTTGGGGTTTCCGCCGTTTTGAAAGTGCGCTATCCTCAACTGGATCTTTATCCCGCCATTTCCGTTATGGCGGCCCTTCTGGGAGGAGCTGCCCTGCTTATTCTGCTTACGCGGAAATAACAGGCGCTTTTTTCGAGAAAGGCATACGACATCCTGCCTCGAGGAGGTTCTTTAGTAAATGGAAAATTTGATTCTTGGGATTGACTGCTCCGGAGGGATGACAAGCGTTGCCCTTGCCTCGGAGGAGGAGCCCCTGGGAGAAACCAATGCGCTTTTGGGGCGCAGGCAGTCTCAGGTTTTGCCCCGCATGGCTTCTCATCTGCTTCGTATCTGGAACGTGGATTTTCAGGACCTTTCCGCCATCGCGGTTACCCGGGGGCCGGGTTTTTTCTCGGGGATCCGGGTGGGCATGTCCTACGCTCTCTCTCTTGCCTTCTCTTTGGGGATTCCCGTGATTTCCCTTTCTTCCCTGGAAGTGCTGGCTTTCGGAGTAGCTCTGGAAGAAGTTCCCGTAATGTCTCTGTTGCCTGCCAAGCGGGGAGCCTATTTCTGTGGGGCCTATCTGCTGCGGAACGGCAATTTCGATTCCCTGGAAGAAGAAGTCTTTCTTGCGGAGGAGGCGGTGGTAGAGAAGGCGAAAAAACTTTCCGCTACAAATTCCCTATGGTGTGCTTTTGACTCTTCCTGCTCACAAAGCCCTTTCTTTGGAGAAATGCCTGTTACTTCCGTGAAAACATATATTCAGGGTCTTCGGCTCGTTTCGCTGGCCCGAAAGAAAAAAACGGAAAACCCCGAAGAGGTGCATCCATCCTATCTTCGAATCACATGGTGATCTTGATGGGTTTCACGAAAAATTTTTATTTTTATATAAAAAGTGGGGCCCCTCAAAAGGAGCCTCTTTTTTTGTGGAAGAAATGAGGGAATATTTTTTCGGCATTTCTTTTAAATGATAAGAAAATTTATGATTTTTCTTTTCCTTGCAATTTGCGGGGGTTGGTGATATATATGATTCCATATTTTGTGTTCTCTAACGCATATTTTGCGTAATTTTACAAACGGTTGCTCTTGATTAGGGAGGTGGGGCGTTAATCCGGAGCGTGTGTGTCGGTGGCTATTATTATGACAAGTATTTGTCAAGGAGGGCTGTCTGTGAAACTCATTGAGAATCATCCCATACTGGACTTCCATCACGAAAAGAAGACGAAAGTAAAATTCAGCTTCG
>DAIPKP010000196.1:0-2090 GCA_036769705.1 Synergistaceae bacterium | reverse complement strand
AATCCCCGGGTGCGGTGTGGCAACTTCGAGGACAATCCGGTACATCTCGACATGGTGGAAGGATGTGCTCTGGCAAAACCGGATTTCCTGTTTAACGTAATTATGGGATCCCGGGGAATCGCCGGTGCTGTAAGCGGTCATTGGCAAACCGCCTACGAAGAGGGGGTTCGGCTGGTGGAGGCTCAGGACGGAGTCCCCATTCCCGAGCGGAGAGATCTGGTTATCGCCAGCGCCGGGGGATATCCCAAGGATCTTCTTTTCTACCAAGCCTCCAAGGCTATTTTCAATGCCTCCGAAGCCGTACGGGATGGAGGAGTGCTGATCGTCCTGGCGGAGTGTTCCGAAGGCTTGGGAAGCGAGGAGTTCCTGCACATGCTCACCGCATATCCCGAGGAGGAGAAGCGGGAGGATGCGTTGCGGCAAGATTTTTCCATAGCCCGCTACGTGGGGTATCTTCTGCGGGAATATACCTCCCGATGCAGAGTGATCCTGGTCTCTTCCCTGGATCCTTCGGGGCTCGAAGGTTCCGCTATAACCGTGGTGCCTACACTCGAAGAGGCTTTGGAGCTTGCGAGGCCCCTTCTTCCCCGGGAGTCCGCAGCCTATATTCTGCCCCATGGAGGTTCTCTCTTTCCGAAAAACAGGAGCTCTTCGGAATAAGAGTGCGTTTCGAAGAAAAAACGAAACGAGAGAAATATTGTATGTTATTCAAGCCATATGATGTTTTCGGCTTTTTTCAAGGGTGCTTTTTTGAGTTTTCTGTGTTATATAAAGGTGGGAGGGATGGATCTTTTTGGCGGATTTTCAAAGTTTCAAAGAATAGAGAGCTTTTTATGAGTTTTCTAGCATTTTTCCCATGACTATTCCTGAAAGTGTATGAGTTTTCCTTCCCTTTTCAATTACAGCATAGTGTGTGTGGTCCGCCAGGCGAGAAACCCTGGATTTTTCGGGATCCCGAAGGCGGAAATAGTTTCTTTTTCGATGACGATAGGGGGAGAGGAGTATGTTCAGAAGTATCGTTTCAAAATTGGGAGTTCTTGTAGCTCTCAGTATGATCGTGCTTACCGGAGCCATTCTTTTCGCGACGCTTCAGGGATGCCGCAGTATGTCCAGCTCCGTGGAGAGCGTGGCGGATACCATGCTGGCCCAGGATATCGAGAACAAGAATGTCCGGGATCAGGAATCTGCAGAAGATTACGGCAAGGCCATGTCGCATTACCTCGCATGGATTGCGGCGGCTCCTCTGTGGAACTTCAACGAAGAGTCCCTGTCGGATTACGCGGCGGGCATGTTGGAAGTTCCCAACGTGGCCTATGCGGTCATTTACGACGATAGCGGTTCCGCGGCGGCGGGGGAAAAGGTGGAGGGGGCCAAGATCCGTTCCTTTACTGCGGATATTTCTCACGAAGGTGACGTTATCGGTACCGTGGAGATCGGGGTGGACACCACCTATCTCGAAGCTCTCGCCAGGGAAAACGAAATCACCAAGGCCAATCTGATAGCCTCTTTCAACAGCCAGGCCGCCTCGGTGAGCAGAAGCATCGTAAAAAATATCGTCTTCATTGCCATCGGCATCGTGGTGATTATTCTTATCGTCAACGTGCTTGGCCTCTTCCAGGTGGCCTCTCCTCTTCGCAAGATGACCGCCCTGGTGCGGGAGCTTGGCGAGGGCGAGGGGGATCTTACCGTGCGTACCAACATTCGCACCTCCGACGAAGTAGGGCGCCTTGGAAGTTCTCTCAACCAGTTCATGGAAAAACTTTCCCGGCTCATCGTGGATGTCATGGCCATTGCCCGAAATCTGGGGGGGGATTCCCAGGATCTTTCGGATCTTGCTCGGGAATCCATGGGAGCCATCGACCGGGTAAAGAGTGCGGTGGAGCAGATCGTGGAGCTCTCCGAGGTAAACGCCGCGGCGGTGGAGGAGACCAATGCGGGAGTGGAGGAGATGGCCTCCACATCGGTTACCGTGGCTCAGGCGGCGGATCGGGGCGTCAAGGCTTCTGCCCGAACCTTCGAATTCACCAACGATGTCTCTTCCCAGATGAACAATGTTATCCAGGAAATCGGCTCCGTGAGCAATCTCTCCC
>DAIPKP010000195.1:0-2106 GCA_036769705.1 Synergistaceae bacterium | reverse complement strand
TATGAAATTACCGATTTTTGGAGTACTGGTACTGGTACCGACGTTACCACCTACGATCCCGATACGGGGCTTCTGGTGATGCAGGACGGGGCGGACAAGTTCGAGATGAACGTGCTGGATGCCCTGGATCTGGAGTTCATGTCCTTTACGGATCCCGATGATCCTACGGTAACGTGGAAGGTTCTCGCGGATTTCGATAATACCTCTCCGTCGAACAGTAATTTCAAGCTGTGGTATGCTTCCTCGGGTGCCGCCGCAAATACTGTCGGGGTTTTCAATACTTCCGGGACCACCGGCGGGGAGTCTCTCTATTTCAACGAAGACGGTACCTTCAGAAGCTACGAAAATGTCATAGGGAATCCATCCTTTACTTTGGATGACGGCGCGAATACGCTGAACGTGTTTCTCAACGCCTCCAATAACGGCCGGGCTCTCGAAATTCACGCGTCGGATGATCAAACTACCCTTGATCCAGCCGCTCAACCCGTGGCGGACGTTCTGGCCACTCTTACCCAGCGTCTCGACAGCGTTCACGACTCCAAGGTGGATATTTACGATTCCCTGGGGAACGCCCATACCCTGGAGGTAAGCTGGGAGAAACTGGAGCTTTCCACCAGCGGTTTGGGGCAGTGGCGCTGGCGCGCCTGGCTTCCCGGAGAAGAGGATGCCAATATCCCTCTTTCTCCCAATGCGGGGATCATCACCTTTGATGCCAACGGCGAGCTCAAGGGGACCGATGTTTTCGATTTGGAATTGGGATTTTCCGCCATCGGCGCGGAGGACGAAACGGTGCAGCTCGATTTTTCGGGACGTTCCTTCGATAAAGAGCCCATAGAAGGAGTGACGCAATTCGGTTCCGCCTTCACCACCAAGGCTTATTACCAGGACGGGTATGCCATGGGGGTGCTGGAGGATTACTCCGTGGGAACCGACGGTGTCATTACCGGGGTATACAGCAATGAGCAGCGCCGCTCTCTTGCCACCATCGCCTTGTCGGTCTTCGCCAATCCCGAGGGGCTCCAGAAGGTGGGAGATACCGCTTTCCGTACCACCTCCAACTCCGGGCTCGCCCAGATCGTGGCTCCCCAGAGCGGAGGGGCGGGGAAGATCCTCGGAGGGAATCTGGAGATGTCCAACGTGGACCTTTCGGAAGAGTTCATCACGCTCATCAAGGCCCAGCGCGGTTTTCAGGCCAACGCCCGGACGGTGACCACCAGCGATTCGGTGCTGGAAGAACTCGTCAATATCAAACGATAACGATTGAGATATAGCTGACGGATTTTTTCCGGTACGGAAAGGAGATTCCCATGGCAGATGTAACTGGAATTTCGGGATACAGCAACCAATACGCCGCGAACTCCACGAGCGGTACTACCGAGTCTACCGCCTCTTCCCTCGGGAAGGACGATTTTCTGAAGATTCTCATAACCCAGCTTACGAATCAGGATCCTCTGGAACCTTTGGAGGATACGGATTTCATCGCTCAGATGGCTCAGTTCAGCTCGCTTGAACAGATGACCAACATTGCGGAGGGGATGGAGAACCTCTCCAACTTCTCCATGCTCAATGCGGTAAGTTTCATCGACCGCACCGTAACCTATCTTGACGATTCCGGAAGCCTTCAAGAGGCCACCGTGAAGGGAGTCGCTTTCGATCAGGGCGCAGTGGTGCTCACGTTGGACGACGATAGCGCCATCTATCTCGAAAGTGTTGTGGCCGTCGCCTAGGGCGGAGGAAGGAGAATATCATGCTGCGATCGCTTCTTGCGGGGGTGACGGGGCTTAAAAGCTACCAATCCTACCTCGACGTGACAGGAAACAATATCGCCAATGTCAATACCCTGGGGTATAAAAAATCCAGCGCCACCTTCGAGGATCTTCTTTATCAGACCCAGTTTGCGGGATCTCGGGCAAACGAAGATATGGGAGGGGTCAACCCCAAACAGGTGGGGCTCGGTACCCGTATCGGGGCCATCGAAACCATTTTCTCCCAAGGGAATGTGGAACACACCGGAGTCAATTCCAACATGGCCATCGAGGGGAACGGCTTTTTCGTGCTCGGCTACGGAGGCCAGACCTACTATACCCGGGCGGGGAATTTCGTGAA
>DAIPKP010000194.1:0-2124 GCA_036769705.1 Synergistaceae bacterium | reverse complement strand
AAGGACGTGGAGGAGGAGATCAAAAACATGGATATCTCTCTGGATATCCAGAGAGAGGAACTGCAAAAGCTCCTCTTTGAAGGGGTGCTCAACCTGGGGGGAAAACTCCGCCACAAGGGGATCAACCGGGATTTTTCCGTGGCCCGAAAGCTGGATGACAAACTCTACGGCAAGGATCAGGAGCTGGCCATACACATGATCTCCCCCTACCACGAAAGCGGGGGTGCGGAGGACAAAATACGCCTGCGCTCCGGGGCGGGGGGTGAGCTTTTCGGGGTTCTCCCCCAGGAAAAGCAGATCATGCAGGATCTGCGGCTCTATCTTCAGACCCGCAAGTACATTCAGCAGAACAGTGGCGGATCCCATAGCCCCTCTCTGGAGAGGATTCTTCGAGAGAAGCGGGATCGTAACGACGAACGGTGGAAGAATCTGAAAAGCCTGGGGGAGGAGCTTCTGGGAAAGGTGCGGTTCTACGCCTACGGTGAGGAGATCACCCCGAAAACATCCGCCCCGAACCTTCGGCTGGAAGAGGCCTTTGGGGAGATGCTCAAACTCGCCTATCCCAACATGTCCATGCTGGGGTATGCCACCTTTTCGGAAAAAGAGATCCCCCCCATTCTCGCCTCCTCTCCGGGGCTTATGGGGGAAGAACTCACCGAACCCGAGCAGGAGATGCTGCACCGGATCAAGGCCCTTCAAGGGGATAATCTGCGCCCCCATCTGAAGGATCTGATAGAGCACTTCAGCAGCATACCCTACGGATGGCCCTACTGGGGGATCATCTCCCTGGGGGCGCATCTCTTTGCGAAGAACAAAATCGAAATACATCTCGACTCCCGCAGCCTGGAAAACCCGGAGCTTGGGGAAGCCCTTACCAACACCCAAAAGATCCAGAAGCTGGTGCTGCTTCCTCAGGAGCAGATTCCCCAGGAGAAAATACAAAGGCTCCGGAGCTTTTACAAGGATTTCTTCGGTTCTCCCCCCTCTACCGCAGACCCCCGAAAGCTGGCGGAGGAGACCCAAAGGCGGATGGGGGAACTCGCAGGAAAGATGAAGGAATACCACGTGCAGCGCACAGCCTACAGCTTTCTGCAACAGCTCGAAGAACCCCTTCATCACCTGGAAAGCCTGGCCACAAAAGACCGCAGCTACTTCTTCGCCCATCTGAAGGAGCTGGAGGAGCTTCTGGATCTCAAGACGGATCTTCTCGACCCGGTGGAAGAATTTTTCAGAGGCTCCCAGAAGGAAATCTACACGGAGGCCCGGGAGCTTTTTACCCGCCAGGAGGCCAATCTGGAATATCTTAAAGAGGAGTTTGCTCCTCTCCGACAAGAGCTTTCCGACATAGTTCACTCCAACCCGAACTGCTTTCGGGGAGAACACATGCAGCGGGCCAAGGAACTTTTGGATGCCCTGAGAACCGAACTTGCCCGTCAGGTGGCGGAGGAGAGAAAGGCTGCCCAGGAGAGGCTCCAGAACCTCTGGCAGGAATTCGAAAAATCCGAAGAATACCAGGCATGCGCCGCAAAAGAACCTGAAAAAGTGGCAAGGGAACGGAAATACTTTGAGGGATACCTGGAAGATGCCACGGAGAAAAAGATCATCCCCATCATGCGTGAAAAGGCTTCCTCCTTTGAACATAAGGTGCTGCCCCGGATGCGGGAAGAACTCCGGAGAAGCCTTGAGAAGCAAAAGGAAAATAATAATGTCTGCGTACATCAGCCTCCTGTGTCCCGCTCTTCCCGGATCCACCTGCAAAGCCTGCGCCCCGCCTATGCCTCCAGGGAGCTGACCACTGCGGATCAGGTAAAGGAGTATCTCAAGGCCCTGGAAGAGGCCTGCCTGAAGGCCCTGGAAAAGAAGCAGGTTATTCTTCTCTCGGATGAGATTGCCAAAAGCTGATAAAGGAGGATTCCATGGACACCGCAGCTCTTAAAAAAAGCGCCCCCCAGATCCGACAGAAACTCATGGATGAAATAGCCCTCCGGCTGGAGTCTCTGCTCACCACAGACACCCTGGAACACCGGGAGGAATCCGAACGGATACGGGTGCTGCAACAGGAAATTGCCCGCACCTCCAAAGATGCGGTGATCCGCCGGGGGGCCTACACCTGGTTCAACCGCC
>DAIPKP010000193.1:0-2151 GCA_036769705.1 Synergistaceae bacterium | reverse complement strand
TTGAGGGCAAGGCTCTCTCCAACAAAAGCTTCGAGGTTGTAAGTCAGGGGGTGTCTCTCGCTCCGGAGGGGCGAAAGGTTTTCGCCACCCTTACGGTGCACGAAAACCTTATGATGGGCGCCTTTCCCCGAAAGAACCGCCGGAAGATACACGAAGATCTCGAATGGGTTTTCAACCTTTTCCCCCGTCTCGAAGAACGGCATACTCAGTATGCGGGGACTCTCTCCGGAGGAGAACAGCAAATGCTCGCCATAGCCCGGGCTCTTATGTCACGTCCCCGGGTGCTTCTTCTCGACGAACCTTCCCTGGGGCTCGCTCCCATTATCATCAAGGACATTTTCAAGGAGCTCAAGCGCATCAACCAGGAAGGGCTCACCATTCTTCTGGTGGAACAGAACGCCCGACAGGCTCTTCTTCTCTCTCATCGGGCTTACGTTCTTCAGACGGGGCTCCTAGTGATGCAAGGCAAATCTTCGGAACTCCTTCACGACCCAGAAGTGGAAGCGGCCTATCTCGGAGGAGGCAAGGCAAAACACGGTTTCGCTGCTGCAAAGAAAGCCTAACCTCCTTTGCGTTAATATGAGAGCATGATTCGGCAAATACATAACAAAAGGACACCCTTCTTTAGGAAAAAGGGTGTCCTTTTGTTTTTAAAACCAAAACCCCGAACTCTTGACCTGCGCATTACAAGCGCACCACCTCAGCGTTCTTCTTTTGCAAAGCTAAAAGCGAAAGAAAGAAGAATATTACTTGGCAGCAGATTTCTGAAGATGCTGAATTACGTCATTGGTAATATCAATGCCGCCGTAAAAAACACCGGTATTATCGAGAACGATATCAAGCTTTTTCGCCTTTGCCACGGTACGGATGGCAAGATCGATCTCCTTGAAAAGAGGATCCATAAGCCGTTTTTCCTCAAGAGCGGCCTCTTCCCGTTTTTTCTGAAAGATCTCAGCCTTTTTATTGTTATCGCTTTCCGCCTCGATGGCGATTTTCGCTTCGTTTTGTTTCTGCTCCACCGCTTTTTGAATCTGCATCTGGGTATCTTTAAACTTAGGGTGGTTTGCAAGAATTGCCTGGGGATTAATAACGCCAATTTTAGACTCCGCCGCAAAGGCCACGGAGCCTACCAAAGTCATTACCATTGCCATAACGAGAGAAAAAGCCACCATACGATACATCTGCTTCATACCATTACCTCCTTGAAATTTTACGTCTTGGGGCCATTGTACCCTTACAAAAAAAGCCCGTCCAGGTATAATTACGTATTGTAAGCATTCCGTCCCTGTCTTTCCAAGCCTAACAGGAGCAATCTATTATCTTTTACCATACAGGGTGGAAAACCAATTTTTTACATAAAGGAATGATCCCATGTACTGTATCGCCACCTTTGACACTACCCATATGGCTCTACGTTTTGAAAAAATCTGTCGAGCCGCAGGACACGGCGCAAAAATCGTACCGGTTCCAAGAAAACTTTCCACAAGCTGCGGCCTTGCCTGCCGATATCCCTGCGAAAGCGAAGGTGCCGTAAAACAACTGGTGGAGGAAAAGCATATCGAGGTTGTAGCATACCATCAGGTGGAGGAATAAAAACCTCCAAAAATACGATTCTCTTTCCGGCACAAATTTGCGCGGAAAAGCAACACTCTATTTATCCGTTCACAACGTAATCCATAACCATTGTGGGCAATATAGTGGTATAAAACAAACCATGGGAAAAGGGAGATGCGAGGAAATTATTCCTCCAAGCGACATTAACCCACTATCTTGAGCCCTGTCACGATCTCCTCCACCACCCGCAGTACGTCCCCATCGGTCATACGAGGGAACATGGGTAATGAAATCTCGCCTCCGTAAAAACGCTCCGCCCGGGGGAAATCTCCCTCTTTATAGCCGTAACGCCTTCGGTAATAAGGATGAAAATGCACGGGCACATAATGCACCTGCACTCCAATCTCTCTACTCCGAAGATATTCGAAAAGCCCCCGGCGCTTTTCCGGAACTACCCAGAGAGGATACAGGTGCCATGCGTGCCCGTCATGCCAGGGAGGACAGCATATTTCCTCAATCCCCGCAAAAGACTTCTGATAAAGCCCGGCAATCTCCCGTCTGCGCTTTATGAAAGAATCCAGCCTCTTCATCTGGCTG
>DAIPKP010000192.1:0-2166 GCA_036769705.1 Synergistaceae bacterium | reverse complement strand
ATCCCCTTCGCAACGTTCGGCAAAGGCGTATCCGAAGGAAAGGCTGAGATGAAGCTCCTGATTTTCCCGGTTGAACATTTCCACTCTCTGAACCAGGGCCTCACAAAAGCGCTCCATCTCCGCTTCCTTGGTATGACAGAGAAGAACTCCGAATTCATCTCCTCCGATCCGGGCAACGATATCCTCGGAGCGCATACTGGCGGCAAGCTGTCGTGCCACGGTTTTGAGCAGCATATCCCCCAAGTGATTTCCAAAGCTATCGTTGATAAATTTGAGCCCGTCGATATCGCAAACGATAATCCCCATGGAGTCCTTGCAGCTCCGGCTGAAATCTCTAAGGGCCTGCTCGAAATAGGGCCGGTTGAAAAGCCCCGTAAGATTATCCCGGATCCCCATGTTGTACATTTTCTCTTCCGCCGCTCTCTGTTCGGTGATGTCCCTTATGACGAAGAGTACCGAATTCTCCGAATCCATCACTCCCCGGGCATCGTAATGGAAATTCTCCCGTCCTCTCTGAAGGGAAAAACGGAATTCCTCCATTTTAGAAAAAGCCTTCACCTTGGTGGCCACCGAAATAAGAAGATTGGCAACGCTGGTTTCCATGAGCTCCGATATATGCTGCCCTCTGGTAGCCACATCCGCAAAAGGTTTCACCAGGTTCTTCTCCCGGGGATAGAAGCTGAGCACATGGCCCTGGAGATCGATTACCAGAAGCGTATCCGGAATGGCGGTAAGCAGGGCCTTCTGCTTTTCGTTGGCCCGTTCCAGCTCTTCCAAACGTTTCCGGAGCTCGGGATAGTAGCTTTTACGCAGGGAGTTATCCCCCAGGCCGATGATACTTTCCCGGAGCATGGCCGCATTGGCCCGGATTCTGGAGTTATCGATACGGGGTTTGTCCTTTTCAGAGGATTCGCTCATAGATACTCTCCAGCTCCTTTATATCCGGCAGCACCGGATTGGTGGCCATACAGGGATCGTTAAGGGCATTTTCCGCAAGCTTGGGAAGATCCTCGCGCCGGATTGCCGCTCCCTTGAAGTTCTCCGCGATTCCCAGGGCCTCCCGCAGCTCCCGGAGATAACGCACAAGTCCCTCCATGGCGGCATCCTCCGAAGTGTTGGGCCCCACGATGCCTATGACCGAAGCCATATCCCGGTAACGCTCCTTGGCATAGGGAGCGTTCATGCGTATGACCAGCTCCAACAGAATGGCGTTGCACTCTCCGTGGGGAAGGTCGTACATGCCTCCCAAACTGTGAGCCAGGGCATGCACCGCTCCCAGGCTGGCATTGGAGAAGGCCAGCCCGGCATGCATGCTCCCGGACATGAGATGGTACAGCTCATCGAGGTTCCGGGGCTCTTTCATGGCGGCAATTACGTGTCCCGTTATCTCCCGAATTGCCTGAAGAGCGTGCACGTCGGTAACCGAAGACTGAGCGTTGGAAACATAGGCCTCCATGGCATGGGT
The DNA here is from genome assembly GCA_036769705.1 of Synergistaceae bacterium. GTDB lineage: Bacteria > Synergistota > Synergistia > Synergistales > Aminiphilaceae > DAIPKP01. The sequence continues at coordinate 701 of DAIPKP010000192.1, read as the reverse complement.
AAGGGCATCCATGGCGGTACAGGCGGTAAGATAGGGATCCATGGACGTGAGAGGAAGAGGATCGATAAGAGCGATATCCGGCACGATCATCTTGCTGATGATGGCGATCTTGATCCGCCGAGGGGTGTCGAGAATGATGGAAAACTGGGAAACATCCGCAGAAGAACCCGAGGTGGTGGGAACACAAATGATGGGAGGAATGGGGGTCCCCACTCGATCCACGCCTTCGTATTCGCAGATATCCCCTCCGTTGCGGGCGACAATGCCAATGCCCTTGGCGCAGTCGATGGGGCTTCCTCCTCCCAAAGCCAGGATGGCGTCGCACTCCTCCCGAGCGTACACCTCGGTGCCCTCGTGCACGTTGCTATCCCGGGGGTTCGGCTGCACCTTCGAAAAGACATGATAGGAGAGCCCCTTCTCTTGCAGGTTGCCGCAAATCTCCTCCGCCCATCCCGCTTCGACCACTCCCGGATCGGTCACCACCAGCACGCGACGGGCTCCCAGATTTCTGGCATAATTTCCCGCCAGCAGCCGGGCATCCTTGCCGAAAACGAATTCCGGCATCACCACTTTCCGGAGGTCCATACTCTTGTAACCGCTCATCTCTTTTTCCTCCCTTCCCAGGCCTTCTATTCCGCGCAAAAAACCTCATGTTTCACATGAAACAACGCAAGAAATTATCAAAGTTTACGGTATGGGAT
>DAIPKP010000191.1:0-2181 GCA_036769705.1 Synergistaceae bacterium | reverse complement strand
AGGGAGGGGCACAGGCAAGACGGATCATGCAAGCAAGGGAAACCGGCTTGTCAGATTGCTCCAGGAGGTTTTGCCACTTTTCGAAAACTGCGGCACAAACCTCATTCCCGGGAGAAGGCCCCAAAGCCCCATTCTTCAGGAACACATCCCAGGATTTGACCAGTACCTCCAAAGCCCTGTTTTTATCCCGAGCAGCTTTTCTCGTCACATCGTGGAAGGACATGTTCCCCGGTATCAATTCCTGTATGAAAAGGTGGCACGTCTCTGCGGCATTTCCCCGGGGGGTTCCGTAACCATCGAAAGGAAAGGGAAGAACTTGGGGATAGGTTTTTTCAAAAATCTCTGTGCAGAGGAACTTCAGCGATTGCGGCAGATTGGCCTCTTGAGCAAAAGAGAGGTATTCACGCTCAAGCAAAAGCTGCTGTACCCTTCCCAGAAGAAGTTCCCGGCTCTTCTCCCGGTGGTTTTCTATCAGGTTGCCGAACTGTGCTTTCTCCTGCTCACTCAATTCGTCATCCAAAACAGAGATCTCTGCAAAAGTTTTCCCCATAACACCATCTGCATCCACGAGGAAGGCCACAATAATGGGCACCGCAACCGCACCAGTGGAAACCGCCAGAGAGCGCATTTTCTGCTGCGCCTGAAACTTTAATTCTGCGAGATCCTTTTGGGGATCCACATAGCAGTAGATAATGCTTCCCCTGGGTTGATCTATCATGATAGATTCTCTCCAGGAGTCCATGGCCTCCTCCATGCTGCGCTCCAGGGAAATATGGGTGGTCAGCATGGCGGTATATTTCCACTCCGGGGTGGTTATTTCATGGCGTTCCGAAAAGTCACAATCCCGATCGCAGATAAAATCTCCGCACAAGGTTCTTCCCAGCCGAACAAAAAGAGATCCATAATTTGCAGAACCGTACTTTTCACGAACCTTTTTTTGCAATAACCCAAGAAATTGAGGGCGGGAGACCATATCTCCTATTACGTCAAAACGATTAAACCGGCTATCCCAAGAGATAACATTTCGTTCTTCTTCCAGGAGAAGCACTAATTTTTCTATTTGCTGCACATCAAACCCGGTTATAGCCCCGAGGGCTTCAACTGTGTCGGAACGCCCCCGAGTCACAGCTCCAAGCTTGGAGAGTAGCACCACTCCTTGCAAAACAGATACTTCATCTCTTGAGAGATACTGCCCTACCTTGGTCATTACATTTTCGTAAGCGAGGGTGACCGATCCCTGGTTTCCCCGCTCCTCTGCGGTGAGAAACTCCTCCTTGAGCCCTGGAGACCAAAGATCTGTGGCAGAGAGTCTCCAGGCAAAGGAGGATACCGAGGCTTCAGCATGCTCTGCAAAAGCCTCCCCGAGGAGAAACAGAGCTGATCTCTGCTGCAAGTGCTGTCCTGCGGCGGCAAGATAATAGAGCAGCCAGCAAGCGTAGGGCGACAAGGGCCAGCATCCTTTTCGGATGATCTGATGAAAAGAGCTCTCTTCCCGCCAAATCCTGTGATTTTTCGATTGGGGAAACCAAGTATTCAGTTTCTGCATCTCTCTGGAAGAGAGTTCCGGTTCATCTCCTCCATCAAAAAAACCCTCCAGAGCCGCACGATCTTGTTTTTCCAGGATATGAGCTATCAAGGTTTCGAGGTTTATGGAAAGATAGGCCTTTTTTGCTACCTGATAGCGGGTGGAAACCCTAAGGAGTTCGTTTCGATACTCCTCTCCCATGCGTTGCACATAGGAATTCAAATCGAACTGAATAAAGCCCACAAACATGGCCTTATCGTTACTTGATTGCACTCCCTCAAAAAGCTGCTGTAGCACTCCGCTTCCGGCAATCTGGCTTCGGACCGTGGCAAACTCCGCATAACGGCCAAATTCATCGAAAAGAATCACGAGCTTCGAATAAGGACGCCCTTCACCCACATATTCCTGGCAAATCGTTCTTATGACATCGGTTACCGTCTCATCCCCTATGGCCTTCACGGTAAAACCGAGATCCGAAAGATTTTTATGCACCACTGCGTAAAGGGCTTCATCGTATTCTAAAAGCCTCGCTACAATTTCATCGATTCCCGAAGCACCACATTCCTGGATCAGCACCTCTGCCTCTTCCGGGGTAAGTCTCCGCACAAGGTTAGCTGCGGTACGGAAACGGGGACGAAGAGCATCCAGCACCTGAG
>DAIPKP010000190.1:0-2219 GCA_036769705.1 Synergistaceae bacterium | reverse complement strand
ACAAAGATTCTTAAAAAACATGATTTTCTCTTATCTATAAATCCATACCTACTAAGAATACACCTTTTAGTCCTTTTTCGCGAAAAAAAGAGAAAAAACTCCGTCATTTTTTCATTTTCATGAATTTCCTAGCCCTGAAATTAAAACTTTTTTGTAAAAGAGGCAAGATTATTCGGGTCAAAGCATAAACACACCGGGAAACGTCCTTTCCCAAACACTTTTTTTCGTCTTCCAGATCGCATATTTTAAGCAACGTAGCACAAAGAAGCGACAAAATAGATGTGCTGCTTTTTTTGGAACACCGCTTTTTTTCGGTAATTTTTGCCCCGGGGATTGTAATTCCTTTTTTTACCTGCAAGGAGAACACATTTCCACGCTCAAAATGTTTTTGCCCCCCGCCCTCAATCCGTAATTTCCCGTATCTCCTCTTCGGGGGTTTTTACGGAGGAACTCTTTCGTTCCGGGGAGTATAGTATTGGTGGGGTTTAAGAATAGCTCCTTCGCCTTTCTTTTCCATTCACTGTGTTTCTTTTGCGGGCAATACGACGGCTAGGGAAGGAGTTTCCTTAGGAGTGGTGAGGGCCATTCTTCCATAGCCAAACTTACGCATAGAGAGGGGAATTAGTAAACCAGCTTTCCTTAAAAAATATGCCTATGTATAACGCCGAATCTCTCACACATAAATCATGGAAATATCGTCTCGTGCATGCCAATTTTTCACAGGTAAAATCCCCCCAGCAAAAACCACGAATTCACCTATGACAACACCTTATTATACAGGCCTTCGCAAAGTCTATCCAACTGCTCCGTGATAGCGTTCCACTCCCGATTCAAATCGAGGGTTTTCAAGCTGATAATGTTCCCTCCGAGGTTAAAATCTTCGTTGGGGGTTACCGCCTCATCGGTTTTAGCATAGAGAACTACTCCCGCTACGTTGCCGGTTCCCTCTCGGTCGCTGTTTTTAACGTAAGCGTACATTTGATAGAGATGACCGGATATAAAAGTGGCTTTTTTGGCATAGAAAGAAGCTTGCATGGTATGGTTATAATATTTCGTGTCGATGATGAGCCGCTTCTCTCCTCTTGAGAGGGTGATATCCGTTTTCATGATAGGAAGTCGGGCAGCCTCTTGGAAATTCCGTAGATCCCACTCCACAGTAGCCCCCCGGGGGCTCAGGGAGGGATGATGGCGTTGATAATAAGAGAGAACAAATTTCTCGTAAAGCCGGTGCATGGCTTCATCCTGCAACCAGGTAGCAAGCCGGTGAGAACCCTTTTCGGTTGTAAGAAGGAACCCCTTTACGGCAAGAGCGCATAGCTCTACGAGGGTTCGATAGGAAGCGTTGTGACGGTGATACTGCAGAGTTTTCCATAAGATAGCCCCGGGATCGATCTCCCTGACATTACCAAAATAGAGGAGAAGTTTCCGAAGAGCCTTTTTGTTCTCCCGGCGCACATCTCCATGCCGCAGAAGCATTTCCATGGTGCTTTTCAAAATCTGGTTATGCAAAACATCTTCGGTAAAGACATCATAGGCACAGATCAGTTTGCCCTGGGAAAGAGTCTGTTGCTGTATGGACGGGGCAAGCTGAATTTGTCCGCGCAACCCCGAAAGAGCTTCTTCCCGGAGGGTGTAGTCCCGGTAAAGACCCCGCCTTACCTGATCCGCTACTCCTTGAGCGAGGATTGCCGCAAAAAGATCGTGAATGGTATCGAAATCCTCGGAAGCTAGATGGTCAAAGCCCGTCTGCCGAAGATTTTGATAGGCATAGGAGAGCATGTAGTAAATGTTTTTAATTTTAATAGTCCCCGCCATGGAGGGCCCTCCTCAGGCGGGAAGACCAGTCTTCGACTTTGGAAGGCTCGTCAAACCAGTATTCCTGTAACAGGGGAAGCAGTTCATATTCGACCACCGATTCGATCCATCCGGGATCGTACAAACCGGGAATGCAAAAGTAGCTGTGACCGATTCGAAATCCCTCTCCCAGGGAAGAGTCTTCTCCAATGGCTTTATTCAGATGTTCTATCGTGTCTATCAGGGCATCCAGAGAAGGATTCTGCTGGCGAAGCTGATGATCTTTAAATCCCGGGGAGGCAAAGGCGGGAGGCATGTCGAAGAAGGCAAACCGCCGGCGAAGGGCGTAGTCCATCATGGCAAGGCTTCTATCGGCGGTGTTCATCATGCCGAGGATATGTACATTGGGAGGAATTGAAAACTGT
>DAIPKP010000189.1:0-2228 GCA_036769705.1 Synergistaceae bacterium | reverse complement strand
TTTCATCTATCCCTTTCCTCCGGAAAAGGCTTCTCAGATGGAGGAGCTTCTTCCACTCCTTAGAAAAAAACTCGCCGCAAAGCAGATTCCGGTGCTGGAGATCAACCTCTACGATCTGGCGGAGGAGATCCTTCGGAGGGAAGGAGATTGGGAGATGCTTCTGGAGGCGGAGCCCGAAGCCTCCAAGGAGGAATTTCTCGAAGAGCTTAAAAGCCTGCTGAGCCCGGAAGAACATCTTCTCCCCGCCATGGAGCGCAAGATAGAGCAGGAGCCCCACCAGATTCTCTTTCTCACCGGGGTGGGGGAGGTCTTTCCCTTTATCCGCACCCATGGAGTGCTCTCTCATCTTCAGAGACTCTGCAAAGAGACCCCCCTGGTGCTCTTCTTTCCGGGGAAGTACCTTTTCTCTCCCGATCTGGGAACCTCCCTCCAGCTTTTCGGCACCCTCAAGAACCAGCAATACTACCGGGCATTCAATCTTAAAGAGTATTTTTTGTGATAGATAATAAAGCTAACAAAAAATAGGGAAACGGGGGGAAAGGCTATGCTGCTTCTTCGAGATATTTTTACCAAACCCATAGAGCGTTCCATTGATGGGGTTATCAAGGCGGACGATATGAGCAGTTTGCAAAACGAATTCGAGGAATACGTGCTCACTCCGGAAATCTCCACGTACCTGGGGCACTTTCTGGAGGCGTACAACGACTATTCCAAAGGGGCCAACGGGGTGTGGATATCCGGCTTCTTCGGATCTGGAAAATCCCATCTGCTCAAGATCCTCTCCTTTCTTCTGGAAAACCCCTCTCTGGGAGATAGTACCCCTCTGGAGATGTTTCTCCCCAAGTGTGAGGGGGATGCTCTGCTGCGGGGGGCTCTGGAAAAGGCGGTGGGTATCCCCTCAACGAGCGTGCTCTTCAACATAGATCAAAAGGCGGACGTTCTCGACAGAGAAAAGGACGGGGGGGAGGTGCTCATCCGCACCTTCATGAGAGTCTTTGACGACATCTGCGGCTACTGCGGCAAAAGGCCCCACGTGGCGCAGTTTGAACGGGATCTGGATAAAGAGGGACGTTATCAGGAGTTTCAGCGCATCTACCAGGAACTCTCGGGAAAGCCCTGGGAGAAGGGGCGGGAACGGGGGCTCCTTCACAGAAGTTTTATCGATGCCGCCTATGCCCGGATTGCAGGAATTTCGGAAGATCAGGCCCAGGGGATTCTCGAAAAATACCGGGAGGAATACTCCCTCTCGGTGGATGATTTCGCCCGGATGGTACGGGAGTACATGGATTCCCGGGGAAAACATTTCCGGATCAACTTCTTTGTGGATGAGCTGGGGCAGTACATCGCCCGGGACGACAAGATGATGCTCAAGCTTCAGAGCCTGGCGGAAAGCCTGGCCACCGCCTGCCATGGCCGGGCATGGCTCATCGTCACCGCCCAGGAGGAGATGGAAAATGTGCTGGGGAGCATGGAGAAATCCTCCTCAGACAACTTTTCCCGCATCCAGGCCCGGTTTGCCCAGCGGATAAAACTTACCAGCCAGAATGTGGAGCAGGTTATCCAAAAGCGGCTTCTCGATAAAAATCCCCATGGAAAAGCCTATCTTTCGGATCTTTACCAGGCCCAGAAGAACAACCTCTCCACCCTCTTCGAATTTCCCGATCCCTGCCAGAAGTTTCGCAACTACCAGGGGGAGGAGGATTTCATCGCCTCCTATCCCTTCGTTCCCTACCAGTACCCCCTCTTTCAGATCTGCCTTCGGGAGCTTTCGGAGCACAACGTCTTTGAGGGGCGGCACAGCTCCGTGGGGGAACGCTCCATGCTGGGGGTCTTTCAAGAGGTGGGAAAACAGCTTGTGCAGGAGCCCGCAGGAAGGCTCGCCTCCTTCGATCTCATGTTCGAGGGAATCCGGGGAGCCCTCAAATCCGGAGCCCAGAGTGCAGTGCTCCGGGGGGAGAAGCATCTGGATTCCCCCCTGGGACGCCGGGCACTGAAAGCCCTCTTTCTGGTGAAATACATGAAAGAATTTCGCCCCACCCTCCGGAATCTTCTGGTGCTCCTCCGGGAGGGCTTCGAGGCAAACTCCGAGGAGCGCAGAAAAGAGCTGGAGCAGGTTCTGGTGCTCCTGGAGCAGCAGAGCTACATCGAGCGCAACGGAGAAGAATACACCTTCCTCACCAACGAAGAGAAGGACGTGGAGGAGGAGATCAAAAACATGGATATCTCTC
>DAIPKP010000077.1:0-11888 GCA_036769705.1 Synergistaceae bacterium | reverse complement strand
TCGGAATCCGTGGCCCTGGTGGGAAGTCGAATAGCCCGGCAGCTCGGGCTTTCGAAAGAAGAGGTGGAACAAACCTACTGGGCAGGGCTAGTACATGACATAGGGAAAATCCTCATTCCCAAGGAAATTCTCAACAAACCCACACCTCTTTCTCCGGAAGAATATGCTCTTATTCAAGAACACCCCTTACTGGGGTGTACCATGCTCAGCAAAATGGAACGGCTCGAAAAGATCGCTCCCTTTGTACTCTCCCATCACGAATATTGGAACGGCAAGGGGTATCCCTACAATCTTGAGGGGGAAGAGATTCCACTTATTTCCCGTATTCTCAGCGTGGCGGATGCCTGGGACGCCATGACAAGCAACCGTTCCTACCGCGAAGCACTCTCGGAAGAAGTGGCATGCGGGGAAATTCTTGCAGGCAAGGGAACCCAGTTCGATCCCCGTGTAGTGGAAGCTTTTTTCTCGGTTATGAAGAACGTTTCGAAGGAAGAGCCTCTTTCCTGAGGCTAGGAAAAATTTAAATTTTAAGAAGAGGGACCTTTATGAAAAACCAAAAAGACCGAAGCCTTCCGGCCTTTTCCGAAGAGCCTCGGGAACAGCTTCGAGGAGTCCTTGCCACAGCGGGGACCTTTATTTTCTGGGGCATCATGCCCATTTACTGGCACGCCATCGCTTCGGTATCTCCTCTTGAAATTCTGGGGCACCGTATCGTCTGGTCCGTGGTTTTTCTCGGTGTTCTCTTGGCTTTCCAAAACCGATGGAAAGAGGTCACCGCCTCCCTGGGTTCCGGAAAGACGCTGGCGTTTCTCCTGGCAAGCAGCGCTACCATTGCCTGCAACTGGCTCCTTTACATCTGGGCAGTCAATTCCGGGCACGTACTGGACGCCAGCCTGGGATATTTCATAAACCCTCTGCTGAACGCCCTTTTGGGAATCCTTTTTCTTCGGGAGCGTTTACGCAAACTCCAAATCCTGGCCCTTGCTCTCGCCGGCACCGGAGTGCTGTACCAGGTTCTTCTTCACGGCTCTCTCCCCCTGATAGCTCTGGGAATAGGAGGAACCTTCTCCCTCTACGGACTGATTCGAAAGAAGGCGGAAATCCGGCCTCTTCCAGGACTTTTCGTGGAGACTTCTCTCCTCTTTCTTCCCGCCCTGGCATTTCTGGGATATTGCTCTTTTTCCGGCACCCTCGACTTCGCTCATCACAACCTCCGGCTGGACCTCCTTCTTCTGGGCTGCGGAGCGGTTACGTCCATTCCGCTCATGACCTTCGCCTACGGAGCGAAACGGCTTCGGCTCACCACGGTGGGAATTCTTCAATATCTTTCTCCCACCCTCTCCTTTCTCCTGGGGCTCTTCTTTTTCGGAGAAAGCATGAAAGCCGGGGATGCGGTCACCTTCTGCCTCATCTGGGGGGCCCTGGCGCTCTACTCGAGCGAAACGCTTTTCTATGCGAGAAATACCGGAAGAAGTTCTCCCTTGGTGCAAAAAGAGAATTCCTGAAGCATTTCCTCTCTCTTGAACTTCCGAAAACAAAGAAATGCCCGAGGAAAAAGCCTCTGCGATCTTCCTCGGGCATTTTTGGCGCTCTCAGTATAGGCATAATCCGAAAGAGGATCTGCTTCTCCGGGAATTACCTCAGGGTTTTGCGGGGTTTTCAAAAGCCTCTTCGATTTTTTCGCGCAAAGCTTCGTCGAGAATCACCCGAAGCATGGCCTTGGCAAGAATCCGGGCCCCCTTGCGTATGGCTTCGTGAGCTTCCGGCGTGGGGCCGCAAAAAGCGGCGTACTCCCGGGTATGGGCAGCAATAAGATCATCCACCACCCCCAGCACGGGCTGAAGCGCGGGACAACGCTGCCCCACGTTCCCCACATCCGAGGAACCGCAGGATTTGGGGGGAGGCGTCAAGGCCACTCCTTCTTCCCGGTAGATACCTTCGAGAAGAGCTATTCCCGGAGGATTTTTACGAAGATTGTCGAAGCTTATTTCGTACTTCTGCCAGGAGACTTCGGTTTCCGTGGCAAGCGCCGCTCCCCGGGCGCAGTTATAGATTTTTTCCATGAGCGTATCCAGGTATTCCCGCTGGGGAGCCCGGAAGTAAAAACGGCATATTCCCCGGTCGGGAACGATATTCGCCGCATTTCCTCCGTCCGTCACGATGCCGTGCATCCGCACCTCCGGCCGCAAATGCTGTCGCAACATATCCACCGCATGAAAGAAAAGCTGTACTCCGTTAAGGGCGTTACGTCCCTCCCAGGGAGCCGCAGCAGCATGAGCGGGTTTCCCCGAAAAGGTAAATTCCATGGCATCCATGGCAAGGCAGGAGTAATCCACAAAGTTCTGCCCCGCCCCGGTATGAATCATGAGAGCCAGAGAAGCACCGTCGAAAACGCCTTCTTCCGCCATGACAACCTTTGCGCCGTTGGTCTCCTCCGCGGGGGTTCCCACCACCTCGATGCGGCATGGCACGGAATCCACGATTTCCCGAAGCCCCGCCGCAGCGAGAAGGACCATGGCCCCGTGAACGTTATGCCCGCAAGCATGACCAATTTCGGGAAGCGCATCATATTCCGCCAGAAGCACCACCCGGGGCTCCTCGGAACTTCCCGTCACTCCCCGATAGGCGGTCTCCCTGCGGCAAAAGGGTTTTTCCACTTCATACCCCCGGGCCGCAAGAAACGCCGCATGTTTGGCACTGGCCTGATATTCCTCATCCCCCAGCTCGGGATGCGCCGCCATAAAATCGCTGATTTCACTCGCTTCGTTCCAATGAGTTTCAATAGCCTTTTCCACCCTGCTCCAAAGCTCTTCGTAACGCTTGTCCATTTTTCCTTCCCCCTTCGAAAGCTCTCGCTTACGGAAAATTTCTCTACGTCAAAATCGACGTGTTATTCTACACACCCTCCGAATGGCGGAGGAAACGCCCCTGAGGAGGCTCCAGGATCTCCCCGTTTTGAACCACCAGAGTTCCGTTTACGAAAACATACCGGATTCCCCGGGGAGGAGAGAGCTGATCCGCAAAAGTAGCGGTATCCTCAAGTTTTTCGGGGTCGAAAATCACCAGATCTGCGGGAGCTCCGGTTTCCAGGCGTCCCCGCCGGGACCATATCATATCCGCCGGAAGAGAAGTAAGATGCTCCAAGGCTTCTTCCCAGGAAAGCCCTTCTTCCCGGAGCCAGCGTAAAGCCCGGGGGAAAGTCCCCGCCGCCCGGGGATGCCCCTGCCCCTTACAAAGGACACCGTCCGAGGCTACCGCACACCGGGGATGTACCAGGCATGACCGAACTTCCTTTTCATTGAGCACATGAGCGATAGCAAGTTCATGAGGATAATTTTTCCGCAAATCCCGGTAGCTCTCGGGATTAAGTCGCTGCCCCTTATATTTTCCGGATCCCATTTCGACATCCTCCAGCCCTTTGCCGTCCCAGCGTTCTTCGAAACCGGGATCGAAAACCGCAGAACCGATGTAGGTGCAGAAAGCCGCATAGGGATAACAATCGAAGGTTATATCCACACCTTCTTTCCAGGCATCCTCCAGAAGATCCAGAGAGGCCTGAAGATTGCCAAAGGCGTTCATGCTTCCGAAGTGAGAGACCTGCACCCGGAGACCGTGATTTTTCGCCATGTCCACGGTCTCCCGCACTCCTTCCAGGCATCGGGGACCATCATACCGAATATGCACCGAAATCCAGCGTTTATCGTATTTTTTAAGCACCGAGGCAAGGCCGTCAATCTCTTCCGTACTCGTTTGAGGCATATATTCCAGGCCAAAGGAAAGCCCCAGAGATCCCTCCCGGAGTTCCTCGTCCAGGAGTGCCGCCATGGATCGGATCTCTTCCGCCGAGGCGGGTCGGTAGCGATCCTCGATACCGACTTTTTCCCGAAGCACCGTGTGCCCCGTAAGGTATCCCAAATTGAGCCAGGGATTTTTTCGATAAGGAGCGATGTCCTTCAGAAAAGGGCCGGAACCGCAGTTTCCCGCGATGGCGGTTGTCACCCCCTGAAGCAAAAGAGCTTTTTCTATGGTATGGGGGTCCTCGACCTCTTCATCGTGCATGTGGCTGTCGATAAATCCGGGGCTTACGATGCATCCCGAAGCATCCATCTCTTTCCAATCTTCCGCATTGGAGTAGGAACCTATCTCCACGATTTTTCCGTTCTCCACGGTTACGGAAGCAGGGGTAAGTTTTTTCTTATCTCCCAGATAAACCTTTCCTCCGCGAATCACGATTTTTTCATTTTTCATCTTTCATCCCTCCTTTTTCCTATTGCGCTCTTTTCCGTCAAATCGGGCCTTTTCGAAGAAACCTCCCGGATTAGACGAAGAAAAAGGCAGAGGATTCTTCCTCTGCCTTGGGAAAGAGCCATGTGTTCCTTCATGCAAAAAAACAACGGCAAGGCTTGCAAAGGATGTAATTTTTTAATGCCATCCTATGGATACGGCGACCGCAATAAAGATAGCCTGTACGGGAAGAAGGATGACGAAGAAGGGTAAAAAGAAGCGCCACCAGCGGTCGATGGGAACCTTGGCGATACTGCACATAACGGGCAGCAACGTGGTAGGCCAGAGAATGTTCGAGAAACCGTCCCCGTACTGATAGGCGAGCACCGCTACCTGCCGGGGAACTTCCAGGAGATCCGATAAGGGTGCCATGATGGGCATGGTGGTAGCCGCCTGGCCGGAACCCGAAGGAATAAAGAAGTTGATCAGGGTCTGTACCGCAAGCATACCCTCCGCCGCAAGCCACCGGGGCCATTCCGCAAGGGGTTGGGCCAAACCGTAAATGACGGTATCGATGATATGCCCTTCCCGCATCACCACGAGAATACCCCGGGAAATCCCGATAACGAGAGCTCCGAAAACGATATCCCGGGCTCCTTCGAGGAAAGTGGAAGCCACCTTGCTGGGTCCCCAGCCGGCGAGGAAACCGCAGGCAAGCCCCATGATAATGAAAAGCCCCGCGATTTCGTCGAAGTACCATCCCCGGATGATAACTCCCCAGATAAGCAATCCCACGGAAAAGACTACCACCGCAAGAATAACTTTTTCCCGCCCCTTGAAATGGCGCTCCATGAGTTCCCCCCGGTTCATGTTGAGGGATCCCATATCGACTCCCGCCATGAAGCTCTTGGAAGGATCCGCCTTGATCTTTCGAGCGTAGCGAACTGTCCAGAGCACTGCCAGGGTAACCATGACCAACCAACTGACGATACGAAAAAGCATTCCCGAAAAGAGGGGTAGTTCCGCAAATTTCTGGGCGAGTCCTACCGTAAAGGGGTTCATAAAGGCCGCGGCAAACCCCATGGCCACGCCAAAACAGACCATGGACATCCCCACGATGGCATCATACCCCATGGCCACCGCAAGCCCTACGAATACGGGAATGAACCCGAAGGTTTCTTCGTACATGCCGAAGATGGACCCCCCAAGAGCGAAGAGATACATGAAAACCGGAATGATAAGTATCTCCTTCCCCTCCATAACCCGCAGGAGCCATCCTATAAAGGAGTGTATTGCCCCGGTCTGAAGAACGATAAAAAAGGAAGCGTAAACGATGAACACGAAGAAGACTACGTCCGCCGCATCCACCATACCCTTCTGAACCGCGATAAAGGTATCCATGAACCCCACGGGACTGGGCTCTATGGCGTGGTAGCTCTCTGCAGCCACCACGGTGCGTCCCGTCTTTTCATCCGTAACCCGGTCGTACTCCCCTGCGGGAAGTACGTGAGTACCGATAACGGCAAGAACGATAAGGCTGAAAAGAAGCACAAAGGTATGAGGCACTTTCATTTTTTTCGGTGCGGATTCCGACATTTTTCTACCTCCTTTTCGATTTTACGGCTTTTTTTGCTACTTTCTGTTACATGGTGAACACATTTACGACCCATCTCTTTCCCGTGCTGCATCAAACTGGATCATTATAGCACTCTTTTAACATAGGATGCTATAGGAGATATCCCAAAAAATGGAATTTATAAAAACGGGGAAAAGTGCTCCCTTGATGGATCTCGAAAATACGGGGAGTGATAACAGAAAAAAGTGAAAGAGAGAAAAAGAGAAAGCTTTTCGTTTCTGAAAAAAGCAAAAAATTTGCAATGATAAGAAATTAATGGCTTTCAGGTCGAAAGAATGCTACAATGCTTTTCTTTTAAGTGGCACCATGATAGAATAACTCAACTATTTTTCGAGGGTTTGCTACCGGACATCTATGGGTTCCCGGAGAATTTCCTCCGGCTTCTATACAGGATATAAGCTGCAGCTGCCCGAGAAAGGATTTTTCCCATGCCTGTCATCGTACCAATAGAAAAGGTGCTTCCGGGAAATCTCGCGGGAGAGGATATCTTTAATCTCCGGGGAGATCTTCTTTTAGGCAAAAACGTGGTTATTACCCGGAGAATTCTGGAAAATCTCAAAAAAACGGGACTCCACTCCATTCTTGTCGCCTGTTCTCAGGAAGAAGGAATCCTGGCCATCCCCAGAGCGGTACCCAAAGAGCTTGCTCTGAAGGCCCAAAGGCAAATCCGTGCAGTATACACCTTCGGGGAATCCCGGCAGGTTCTTTCTTCAGAAATGCTTTCCAGCCTCCTGAACACGGCTCAAGACGTGGTAGAACACATTATGGTTTCCGATAAAGCCATTCTTACCGAGGTAAAACATATCGCGTCACACGACATGTATACCTATGAACACTCCTGGATGGTTTTTCTTTTTACCTTCGGCCTTATTCGGGAAGCCATTCATCACGAATATATCATCCCCCCGGATCCTCCAAGCCGCAATTCCATCGCCATGGGAGCCCTTCTGCACGATTTCGGGAAAACCCAGATCCCCCTGGAGGTACTCAACAAGGAAGGCAAGCTGAGCAGGAACGAGATGCGTCTCATTCAGGAACATCCTCAAATCGGAGTGGATCTTTTACGGGATTACGAAAGCATCAACCCCTTTACGCGCTCCATTATCCTGCATCATCACCAGAGATGGGACGGTAAGGGATACGGCCCCGCAAGCGGTCACATCCTGAAGGGAAACGACATTCCTCCCTATATTCATCTAGTAACCCTCGCAGACGTTTTCGACGCTCTCATATCGGATCGTCCCTACCGGGAGGGATTTCTTCCCCGAAAAGCTCTGGACATCCTCCACCAGGCTTCGGGTTCCTTTTTCAATCCAAAAATCGCCCCCTTCATAGATTACGTAACTGTGGACTATCCCATAGGAAGTGTGCTTCTTGTGGAGAACGGCACCATCGTTAATGTAAACGGCCTGGAAAAAGGACCTCTCTATCGATGTTATGTCGTAGGAAGCCTTACCGAGAAAGGAAGGCCCCTCCTGGGAGAGACCTTTTATTTTTCCTCTGAGCAGATTCTCTGCAGTTCAAATTCCATCAAGGGCTTGGCGGAACGACTTTCCCAGCGATCTCTGGAAAAAGATTTCTTTCCCGGAGCCCCCCTTTCCCTAACTTCCATGGAACCCTGGAAAGAGATACTGGAAGAATATTTCAAGCCCCTCCTTTAAGAAAGAATCCAGAGGCTTCCGGGCAATCGCTTTTCAGAAAAGACTTTTACACATCCAGAGTCATCACGATAATGCCGAGAAAAATCGCGAGGGTGCCTCCGCAACGCCAGGGATTAAGACGTTCTTTGAAAAAGAGAATGGACCCCCAAAGGACCAGGAGAAAAGCGGCACCAACACAGAAGGGATAGGCGAAGGAAAGATCCACCTTGGAAAGGAGGGCCGCATAGAAGAGAAAGGAGAGACCGTAGGCCAGAATACCGCCCATGGCGAAGGGATTCAGAAGAATGCGCAGAAGAGCATCCTTCATGTTGCGGGAAATCCCCTCTCCGTGCCGGGACATGCCTTCCTTGATCAGGATATGGGCTCCCGCATTGGCAAGAATATCTCCTGCCAGAAGAAACATTACGAAAAAAGTCACCTGCCTACCACCTCCGGTAATTTATAAGAAACCTTTTTTCACCGGGCAATTTCCCCTTCCCGAAAATCGCCGCAATCCATGTCTTGCCGTCCGGAAACCTCAGGAAAATTCCGTTCAGCCTCTCTTGTTGCAGCAGAAGGGAAGCTGCCGATTACGGCAAATCACGGTATGTCTATCTGCTCCAGCACCTCTTTCAGAGCGGGAGAGACATTCTCTTCCCAATAGGAAAGGCAAGCACTCTGTTCCGTTCCGGCGAGTTTTTCGAGAACTCTCGCATTTTCCCGGAGCTCCTGCAACCCCAAATACCCCAAGATTCCTTTCAACTGATGAGCTTTTTGGGAAAGATCTTTCCAATTTTTTTCTTTCAGGCACTCGCCGATATTTTTCAAAAGGGGCTTCAAAGTATTTCGAGCATCCTCCAGAAGCTCCTCCGCTTCCTGAGGAGGTAAATCATACTCCCGGGCAAGATGTTCTCTGAAATAGTTTTTATTCACGGCACACCACCTTTCCGTCTCCGGGCCTCGCCTCTCGACATCGCAAGGCTCCCTGTAACCGTCACATTTATTCTTCAGAAACCTCTTTAAGGAATTTTGCAACGACTCCATAAAAAGCATTTTTTTTCACAGGCTTCGCCACGTAATCATCCATGCCTGCGGCAAAACATTTTTCCCGGTCCTCCACGTAAGCATTGGCAGTCATGGCCACCACGGGCATCCGGGAAAGCCCCAGGAGTTTTTCTCTTTTCCGAATTTCCCGGGTAGCCTGGAGGCCATCCATTTCCGGCATCTGCACATCCATGAGAACCAGGTCATAGGGCTGGTTCTCGATTTTTTCCAGAGCTTCCAAACCGTTTTCCGCGAGATCCGCTGCGATCCCCCAACGCTCCAGAAGTTTCAAGACAAGTTTCTGGTTAAACAAATTGTCCTCCACGACCAAAATTCTCCAAGGCTGATTTACAGAAGCCCGCACCAAGGAAAGATCCTGCAAGGATGGCCTTTCCTGTTGCGGCAATTTCTCCTCTTTTCCGGAAGGAACGCCCTTGTCAAAGAAGCAGGAAAAACCGAACGTAGAGCCCTTTCCAGGTGCGCTTCGAACCCAGAGTTCTCCCCCCATCATACGCACGAGCTCCCGGGAAATAGCAAGCCCCAGCCCCGTTCCTCCGTATTTTCGGGACATGGTACCATCTCCCTGGTTAAAGGGAAGGAAAATAATTTCCTGTTTTTCTTCGGCAATCCCTTCTCCCGTATCCTCTACCTGGAACTCGACCAACAGGCTTTCTTCCCGGGAAGAGCGGACCCAGATCAAAAGTCGCACATGCCCCTGCCGGGTATATTTGATAGCATTGCTTACCAAATTGAGAAGAACCTGCCGAAGCCGGGAAGCATCTCCCCGGAGAGGTTCCGAAATACTCGGATCCAGGGAACAGGAAAACTCCAGTCCTTTCCGTACCGCCAGGGGATTGCATATACTTCGCACCGCCTCCACCACTTCCGGGAGATCGAAAGCACGCTCCTCCATCTGCAGCATTCCCGCCTCGATTTTCGAAATATCCAGGATGTCGTTAATAAGCCCCAGAAGTTCTTCACCGCTCTTCTGAACCGTCAGGGCGTGGTCTTTCTGCTCCTCCGAAAGCGAGGAATCGCTCAAAAGAAGTTCCGTCATGCCGATAATGGAGTTCATGGGAGTTCGTATCTCATGGCTTACGTTGGCAACGAACTCGCTTTTCATGTGGCTTGCCTCTTCAGCCTGACGCTTTGCCTCCCGCATGGCCCTTTCGTTCTCTTCGCGCTCTTTGAGATGAACTTGGAGATTCCGGCGATTTTCGTTTGCCGAAAAAGCGTAAAAAAGCCCCCACCATACCAGAAGAGTAAGAGTTCCCACAGCAACGATGAAAAGCTGGGCGATAAATCCCCCATAGAGACTTTTTTCAGGCCGAATCCAATGAAGTATGAAATCATGTTTCGGCACGGGCACCGAGGCTGCGATCATGAAAGCCGGAGAAAAGTCGAAAAATCCTTTTTTTCGGACCTCTCCCCCTTCCGAAAAAGCTTCTTGCAACATGGGGAAGGTTCGAATTGTATCGGCAGTGTGAAACAAAAAGTCTTCCAAGGCCTTCTCGGAGATCCCTCGAGGAAGGAACAGAAATCTCTTCCCCTCCGAAAGAACAAGGTAATTGGAATCGTGCATATCACAAAAACCAAGAAATTCCTCGAAAAGGGCACCTTCGTCGAGATGTGCCACAATCCAGCCCGCTATCCGGGATTTGAAATAAACGGGGGCGGTTACTGCAAAGGATTTTCCCTCTTCTTCCGGAAAACGCATTTGCCGTATTTCACAAAACATATCCTTGGAAAGAAGCGCCTTCCACTCCTTTGCCGGGAACATTTCGCCGTAGCTGTTGTAAGCGATGTTGGTCTCTTCTGCCTGGAGCAGAAAGATACTTTTATAGATGGATTTCGTTTCCACCGTACGACTCTTGCGATATCGTTCAAAGAGAGCGAGAATCTGCCGAAGGCTCTCCTGAAGACCGTATTGCATACTCATCCCCAGGGCCCTGTTGGTAAAAAAAGCCTGGATTTCGGAGGATTCCGACAAATCCCGGAGATCGTAACACCGCTCTTCAAAAAAATAGCTCAAAAACTGGGCTCGCCCCGCAAGTTCTTCTACCCATCGAATCTCTTCAACTTTTCGAAGCTTGCTTCCTGAGTAGAGGCCGAAAGAAATGAAGGCGGTAGCAAGAAGAAAAGTGGAAATCCCCAAAATGACAAGAAACAAATGCCCCGGATTTTCGAGAAAAGCATTTTTCTTTTTCAACATCCCTAAGGCCTCTTTTCGAAAATCATTGGAAATCCCGGAAAAAATCTGGAAAATAGTGCCATACTCCGGGGTAATAACGTTTTACAAGTTCAAGATAGCCCCCTTGCTCCCGAATCTCTTTGAGATAGTCGTTAAAAGCCTGAAGAAGTTTGGGGGAATCTTTTCGGAAGGCTGCCGCCATATTCTGAAGGGGAGACACGGGGCCGATGATCTTTATTTCCCCGGGCCATTTTTCCAAAGCCACCAGGGAATCCGGCACATCCAAAATGGTAGCATCCGCTTCTCCCTTGAACATCGCCGGAGCCAGATCGTTGAAATTGCCCCGAAAATAGACGGGCCGCACTCCGTAATTTTCCAAAGAATACAGTGCGGGATCCACACAGGTGTTTTTCATGCCGAGGACCGCAAGCCCCTTCATTTTATTCTTGGTTCTACGGATATCCTCTTCGAGAATTCCCGAAGGAACTATGGGCGTTACGGAAGAATCGCTTCTGGTGAGAAACCATATTTGAGAAACAAAAGTGGGGTCGGAGAAAGCTAAAAGTTCTTTTCTCCAGGGAAGCACCGTAAACCCCATGGCGATCACGTCTCCCCGGAGCGGTACGGTTTTCCCCAGAGAAATGGGAGTTCCCTCCAAAAAAACTTCCCGCCCCAGGATATCCTGAAAAATCGTATCCCAAGAAGTCGGAATAAAACGGTAACGAACCCCCAGATAATCTGCAAATCCTTTTATAAGCTCCGCGGAAAAGCCGTCTTCCGCTCCGGAAATGAAATTTACGTAGGGGAGCCCTAGATGCCGAAGTTCTCCCCGGGCAAGCACTTCCGCAAGGTCTTCCCCCCAAACATGGAACGGGAAAAACATGATTCCGAAAAAGGCCCAAAATCCCAAAAGAAGGTTCGCCAAGGACTTCATGAAAAAACGACTCCGCTCCATGAAAGATTCACCCCCACTTTTTCGATTCTATTCATAGGATAGAGCAAAACCTTCTCATTAGAAAGGGGGGAAACTGCCAAGCTCCTTTTCTTGTTCCGCAAGTTCGACATGTCCTCACCTTCGAGAGGTAACACTAGATTTCTTCATGCATCATGTTTTTTGCAGCTTCGATTACTTTTTCCAAATGATCCAAAAGAG
>DAIPKP010000076.1:0-11893 GCA_036769705.1 Synergistaceae bacterium | reverse complement strand
GCCCTGTCGTTTTTCCCCTTTTCGGGAACGCTTGGTATACGCTTCCTCCCTTCGCGATATTTGGCACGCTTACCCACCTGCATTGCCGTATCCGGTTCGCTTACGCTGTGTGCCATGTCCTTCCTATTGCTTCCTTCAGACCCTGCCGTTACCAGCAACGCCCTTGCAATTCGGATTTCTTTCCCCCTGATCGGGGCAGTTCCTGCTTCTTGCAGCAGGACGGAGTTCCTCGCCACGCTGGGCAAACGAAAAGCGGGAAACTCCTTTGAGGAGCTTCCCGCTTTGTGAGTGGTGTCGTAAAAAAATGATCTCCGCAGATTTAACGCTTGGAGAACTGCTTAAGGGCTCTGGCCTTGCGCTGTCCGTACTTTTTGCGCTCCACCATACGGGAGTCCCGGCTGAGGAAACCCGCTTTTTTGAGGGAAGGCCGAAGCTCCGGGTTCATCCGAAGCAACGCCCGGGCTATGCCGAGACGAACCGCTCCGGACTGCCCCGTAAGACCGCCTCCGTGAGCACGCACGAGCACATCCACCTTATTCTCCAGTCCCGAAGCCTTCAGGGGTTCCAGGACATGAAGACGCCACTGATATCGCGGAAAATAATCATCCATTTCCCGGTCGTTGATGAGAATTTTACCTTCTCCGTTGCGTACCCGTACCCGGGCCACAGCATTTTTTCTTCTTCCGGTTCCCCAGAAATAAGACTGAGAACTCATCATGCCTTATCCCCTTTCAAAACATCGTTCCAGACTTCGGGTTGCTGCGCCGCATGGGGATGATTTTCCCCGGCATAGACCTTGAGTTTTTTCATCATGCTTCTTCCAAGGCGGGTTTTGGGAACCATTCCCCAAACCACTCTTTCCACGAGACGCTCGGGCTTTTTCTCGATCATGACTCCATAGGGAATAGCCTTCAAGCTCCCCTTGTAGCCGCTGTGCCGATAGACCACGGATTGCTCCGCTTTGCGCCCCGTAAGCTTTACCTTTTCCGCGTTGATGACGATAACGAAATCCCCGCAATCCACATGGGGGGTATAGGTAGGCTTATGCTTGCCCTGCAGCACACGGGCCACCTGGGCCGCCAGGCGTCCCAGAGGTTTGTCAGTGGCATCCACCACAAGCCACTTGCGGTCCATCTGCTCCCGCTTGGCCATAAAACTTCGCTTGCCGATCATATATGGTCACTCCTCATCGGGATGAACTAGATATATTTGCCGTTACCTGGGGGAAACGACTTCCATAACAGTTTTCTCCCCTTCCGGATTTCAAAAACGTGGGGAATTTTCAAAATCGGAATGGGAAAAACTGCAATGCTTTCTTTTTTGTTTTTTCAATTTCCCGGGAAAAAATCCGTTACAGAACTTTTTGAAGCTTTGGATTTTCTTGAATTCCCGGGATTCTCCCCCGCTTTGCGATGGGCTTCCCGTTAACTTCCTTGATATCCATGGTCATATCCCGGAATACCCCGTGAGCGATATAGCTTCCCACCCCGAAAGCATCCACGGGCTCTTGAACCATACGAGAAATGCGCTCCGGATTGAGCCCTCCGGAGACAAAAATCTGCACCTCCGGAAAGCCGGCTCCGTCGAGACGAGCCCGAACTTCCCGGATGAGACCGGGAGTAACGCCTCCCCGTTCACTAGGTGTATCCAGGCGAATCCCCGTAAGGCGCCCTTCCAGAGCCCGAGCCATACGGAGAGTTTCTTCGGCTTCGTCTTTGAAGGTATCCACAAGAACGATCCGGGGCTCATCCTCCGAGAGAAGAGCGTCATAAGCTGAAGCCACCGAAAGAGTATCTCCCGCTACGAGAATGGCCGCATGAGGTATGGTGCCTTGAGGTTCCCGGCCTCCAAGCTTTGCTCCAAGGATACAACTTGCTCCCTGGCACCCTCCCACGAGCATGGCAACCCGCTCCATTACAGGAGCTACAGCGGGATGCACGTGACGAGCACCGAAACAAAGGACTTTCTTTCCTTTGGCCGCCTCCACGCATTCCCTCGCCGCAGTAGCCCAACCGGTAGCGCTGGCAAGCATGCCAAGGAGTACCGTTTCATAGGTTCCGAAGGCACCGTAAGGCCCCCGAATCCGGAGGACCACGTCTTTGGAGGCGAAAGATTCTCCTTCCGGAAGAATCTCTACGGCAAGATTTCGATTCCGGAGAAGCGTGAGGACCTCCTCGCCGCCGGCAAAACAACCGGAATCCCGGGCAAAAACTTCCGCCGTAACCTCTGCATCCAGAAGACCGAGAGAACGCAGAACATCCCGGGTACGGACAAAATAGACATCCGTGGTATGTCCTCCGAGAATCTCCTGGTGTTCCGCCGAATGGAGACGTTCCGGTTCCACCTTCAGGGAGTGAACATCGTCAAGAGAATCCAGGAAATTCAACAAAGCACGCCCTTTCTTTGTTTAGCGAAGAACGAAAACGAGAAGGAGAGAGGAAAGCATGAACAACGCCATCAGCAGCACGCTCAATTTGCTGAGCGCCGTAAATCGCTGCCATTGCCCTCCTCCTGCGTCAGCCTGGGTTCCTCCGCCAAAAATGCCGGAAAAACCACCAGTTTTTCTCTGCTGTAACAATACCGCTGCCATAAGGCAGATTCCCAAGATAACATGAAGAACGCTAAGAAGGACCTTCACTATCGGACACCTCCTGCTATATTTACAATTACACACAGACGGGAATTATAGCACATTTTCTTTTTTGAGGATACTCAAAAGAGCCTCAAGGGCACGAATTCGATGGGATAATTTCGATTTTACCGATTCCCCGAGAACTCCAAGTGTATCATCGTATCCCGAAGGAATAAAGAGGGGATCGTAGCCAAATCCCGAATTCCCTCGAGGATTTTCGGCTATGGCACCCTCGCAGTATCCGTAAGCCAAAAATTCTTTCTGACCGGAGGCATCGCAATAGGCGATGCATGCCACGAATCGGGCCTTTCTGTTTTCTTTCTTCTCCAGAGCGCGAAGAAGCCATTCAAGCCTTTCCGTATCATTTTTCCCTTTTCGGGAAGAATAAAGGCCAGGCTCTCCGCCGAGGGCTTCTACCTCCAGGCCGCTATCATCCGCTATGGTGGGGAGAGCCATCTCCCGAGACCATGCCCAGGCTTTTAGCAGAGCATTTTCTTCGTAGGTGGAACCCGTCTCCTCCACATCTAAATCCCGGAAATCACCGCCGAAGAGAAGTTCTACCGGAAAAGAAGCTACAAAAGCACACATTTCCTCGTATTTATGCCTGTTCCTGCTCGCTAGCAGAATTTTTTTTCCCATTTTTAACAAGGGCCTCCTCTTCTCTAGGGGTCAGAGCAAGGCTTCGTTTCTGAAGGTTCACGAGCTCCATCGCCCCGGTTTCCGCAATTTCGAGAAGTCCCAGCAGCTCGGGCCGGGAAAAGACATGGCCCTCTCCGGTTCCCTGAATCTCCACATACTCCCCATACTCGTTCATCACGACGTTGCAATCTACCTCGGCGTTACTATCCTCGGCATAGTCGAGATCGAGAAGCAGATTGCCCTGCACCCGCCCCACACTTACCGCCGCTACAAAAGAGGTGAGAGGAATACAGGAGAGATTTCCCTTGGCCCAAAGCCCCCGGAGAGCATCCAGCAAGGCCACGAAAGCCCCGGTGATGGAGGCGGTACGGGTTCCCCCATCCGCCTGGAGCACGTCGCAATCCATCCAGACGGTGCGCTCTCCCAACAGGGGGAGGACCGCCACCGCCCGAAGGGAACGACCTATAAGACGCTGAATCTCCTGGGTTCGTCCCTTTACCTTGCCCAGGGAAGATTCCCGGGGAGTTCTGGAACCGGTGGAACGAGGGAGCATGGAATACTCCGCGGTAATCCATCCCGATCCGGATCCCCGCAAAAAGGGAGGGACCTTTTCCTCCACCGAGGCGGTACAGAGAACCCGGGTGTTTCCAAAGGAAATCAAAGCGGAACCCTCCGCGTGAATATTAACCTGGCGTTCGATGGTTATCTGCCGGAGCTCCGAGGGGCCTCGACCGTCATGACGCGCAAATTCCTGGATAGGCACTATAAAAAATCCTTTCTTCGCTTGTGGAAGGGGAAAAAACCTCGATCGCACATCAAGAAGCGGGAGCAAGGGTCCAGGGAACCGTAAGGTCCAGAGGATCCGTTGTTTTCGAGAGCTTCCCATCCACGAAAAAGAGGACCTGCTCCGCGGGAGGAAAATTATCCACCATGCTCCGCACAAGGCCGGTCATGATAAGAGATGCGTTGCGTTCTCCCACCGCTTTAAGGGCGGTTACGAAAGCGGAGTTCATGTCAATGTAAAGCATATCTCCCGCCCGGAAGACATGAAGCACCCGCAGGGGTTGCTGAATGCCGCTCGCCACTCGAAGAGGCTCCAGGACCTTTTCGAGCACCGTTACGATATCTTCCTCGAGAACCCCTGGAGCGATCTGCATCACCGAAGGATCGAGATTCCCCTTTTCAAGAATGTACGCCACATATTCCTTGCGGTAAACCGTAACTTCCTCCTGGGAAGAGCCCATAAATCTCTGGGCTTCTTCGGAATTGTGAAGTACGTTGTCCGGAGTTCCAAACCCGAAGTTGTTCAGAAAACGGAGCCCCGTTCCTGCGACAAAATATCCCACCCCGAAAAAGATTCCCAAAAGGCCAAGCCAGGCCAATATCCGTATGGGTAAGGGAATTTTTTTCCTTCCCTCGGGAGCTCCTTCGGAACGCCGAAGCTCCCTTCTTTCCGGTCTCTGCTCTTCCTGCTCTTCAAAATCCCGCACAGCCCTACCGCTCCTTTCACAAGGAAAACAATTCCTCGTTCTCCCAATTCTTTTCACATTACCTCATAGTTCGACAAGAAAGCAAAAAATTATTGATTTTTCTTGAGAAACCTCTCGATTCCAGCTCCTAAAGCATAAGCCAGTTTTTTCTGATACGATGGGGTTCGCAGCATGGCGGCCTCGCTTTTTTCCGTAAGAAAGCCACTCTCCACAAGCACCGAAGGCATTCCGGCTCCCCGAAGCACGAAAAAGGGAGCCTGGGCAATACGCCGCATGGGAAGCCCCGCGGTTTTTCCCTGCTGGAAAAGGACCTCCGCAAAGGACATGCTCTCGCTGATTTTCGCATTTTGCTGCATATCTCCGAGAATGTGAAGAAGCATTTCCGTTCTCGCATCCGAGGCGGCGGAATTTTTTCCGTTGGATTCCGATATCTCCCGGTTTTCAAATTTTGCGAGTTCCATGGCATCTTTGTCCGAGGGAAGGGCCATAATATAAATCTCGATTCCCTTGGCATGCCTTCCCTTGGGGAGAGCGTTCACGTGAATGCTTACGAAAACGTCCGCTTTTTTCTGATTGGCAAAATCCGTACGTTGCTGAAGGCGAAGATAACGGTCATCTCCCCGGGTAAGAAGTACGGAATAGCCCTTTTTCTGCAGATACTCCGAGAGATATTTCGTAATAGCAAGGTTGATGTCCTTTTCCCGCAGTCCGTTTGCCACGGCTCCCGGATCCTTGCCTCCATGTCCCGCATCGATGACTACCAGGGGGTTGCCTTTTTTGGCAGGAGATAAGGGAATCTCGGAAGGGCAGACCTCCTCCTTTCCGCTATCCGCCTGAGGCGTGGGAAAAAGTGAGGAAAGAGCCGTTTCCGCAGAGGAGCTTTCTTTTGAGGCTGCATAGAAAAAATCTATCACGAACCGAGGAGGATTGGATAAGGAAAAAATCTCCACCTCCGTGGCATGATGCGGAAATACGAGAGCTTTTTCGGAAGGCCTCGTACAGGTTACCTTGTGAGGATAGGGAGAAGAACTTCCCGAAAAGGAGTTCGGCAGAGATTCTGCAAAGAGGAGCTCCACTTTTCCCGGGCTTTCCCGAACTTGGGGAAATTTTTCCTGCATCATATCCAGCACAAGCCGAACCTTGTCGGGATGCTCTTTCCAGCGAAGTCTTCGGAGATTGGAACTTACCCCCTTGGAAGCCGCAGAAGGAGCGAACTGTCGCCGCCACTCCTCAAGCATGGCCTCGGTAGAAGCATTCTGCAAATCTTTTTCCGGAACCTCCGGGGAGGTCTGGGAAATATGGGGCGTGGGAGAGATAGCTCCGGAACCTCCTCCCTGCCAGGTTAAAGGCGTAGGAGCCGGGGATTTCCCGTAGAGTACCATTTCCAGAACTTTTAAAAGACCATGCACTTCCGCCCACCAGAGATTCCCCTGTCTCAGAATGGGAGCGGTAAGAGGAAAAATCTCTCCGTTTACGAACACCATAATATCTCCGGGAACAAAAGAGGCTTTGTGGGATTCCGAAAGCAGGAGAAGAGCATTTTTCTGGGCTTTCGTCTGAACGCCCAAAAGTTTTGCCGCCTCGAGAACCGAAGCCATTCTCACTCCATTCTCAGACTGCACCGTCACATCTCCCAGGGCCTGAACATCCCCCCCTTTCCAAAGGGCCCATCGTTCCGCGCCGAGGGCTTCCGGAGAAAGAGAGAGAAGAGAAAAACTCCAAAGAACAGTTCCTAGTATAAGGGTAAAAAGCCCCTGTTTTTTCATGCCCCGGTCAAACTCCTTCCTCCAGCTACACTTCTTCGAGAATGATTTGTGCAGCCGCACGTATATCCTCTTCCGTTACATCAAGATGCGTTACATAGCGGATGGAATCGCCCATACCGGAAAAAAGAACACCCCGTTGGGAACAGCGTTTTGCAAGTTCCGAGGCGGAGCAATCCAAGGCATCGGTATTCATAAAAACCATGTTCGTGGAGTTCTCTCCGTAAAGGACCTGAAGTCCTCCCTGCCGAAGCAGCTCCGCCAACAACGCCGCATTACGGTGATCTTCCTCGAGGCGTGAAAAATTGTTTTCCAGGGCATAAATACCTGCGGCTCCGAGGATTCCCGCCTGACGCATACCTCCTCCCACGACCTTTCTCCATTCCCGGGCATGTTCCACCACCTCCCGGGAACCGCAAAGCAGAGACCCCACAGGAGCTCCGAGCCCCTTGGAGAGACAAAGCTGTACGGTATCCACACATTCCGCATAGCTTTCGAGGGGCACGCCATATTTTACCGCAGCATTCCAAAGCCGGGCCCCGTCCAGGTGGATCAAAAGGCCCTTGGAGTGAGCTTTTTCCGCAAAGGCCTGAAACTGCCTCAAAGGAACGGCGTATCCTCCGCCCCGATTATGCGTATTTTCCATACAAACCATTTTTGCCGGATTGAAATGTACATTGTCGGGACGGCACCAGCCAAAGACATCTTCCTCGAGAGGAAGCCCCTGGGCCTCCTTTACCAAAAGCGGCATAAGCCCTCCTAAGACAGCGAGGCCTCCCCGTTCGTAATTGTATATATGACTATTTTCGCCCAGAATAACCCCATCCCCCCGCACACACTGAGCAAGGAGGGCAATTATATTACCCTGGGTTCCGGAAGCCATGAAAATAGAGGCTTCCTTTCCTGTCATCTCCGCCCCCAGGACTTCAAGTTTATGTATCGTGGGATCTTCCTGGTAAACGTCATCTCCTACGGGGGCCACAGCAATGGCCTCTCTCATGGCTTCGGAAGGCTTGGTTACCGTATCGCTTCGCAAGTCAATGTTTTTCATCATCATGCTCCTCTTAGGTTGAAATAGTTTTCGGCTTAAAACCCATCTTTATTTACGGAGAAAACACCATGCTGATTCCTGTTTTTCCGGAGCTTTACATTGTGCACCTACAGATCCACCCCCAAACGGGCCCAGGGAAGAGAAGTCTCCTCAAAAGAAATGCCGAGACTACGCCCGGTTCGGTTGTTTCCGTGAAAATCGGATCCTCCCGTAGGATAGAGCCCCACTCTATCCCCCATGCGAAGATAATGGAGCTGCTGTTCCGGAGTGTGCATGGCATAAAGAGATTCCAATCCCCAAAGCCCCTGATCCTTGAGTTTTTTCAGCAGAATTTCCAACTCCTGGTCATCAAGTTTCGTCTGCATGGGATGAGCCAGTACGGGAACGCCTCGAGCTTCACGAATAAGGCGAAGACATTCTTCGGGAGAGAGGCGATCCCGGGATACGTAGGCGGGCTTACCCCTTTCGAGATAACGGGCAAAGGCTTCGTCGGGACTACGAACATACCCTCTACGCACCATGGCCTTGGCAAAATGGGGACGCCCTATTACTTCGCCTCCCGCCTCCCGAAGGACGTCTTCCAAAGTGAGAGGCATATTCAGGCCTTTAAGTTTTTCAAGAATATGGTCGTTTCTTTCCTCCCGAGCCTGGCGGAGAATTTCCAGTTTTTCCGCCAGATTACCTGAAGCGGGATCGAAAGCATACCCCAGAATATGGAGAGTATAGGGAGCCTCTGCGGAAAGCTCCACTCCGGGAATTCCCCGAAGCCCCTGACGCGTACACTCCCGAAGGAACCGGGACACTCCGGAAACCGTATCATGATCCGTCAAGCTCATCACTCGGATTCTCCGCCGTTTCCCCAGCAAGGCAAGCTCTTCGGGAGTATAGGTTCCATCGGAAAAGGTGCTATGCATGTGAAGATCTATACGAATCAAGGGACATTTCTCCTTTTTTGAAATGGTTCTATAACAATTTACACCGAAGACCGCCCGGAAGAAGGGGCCTTCGGTGTAAAAGACAAATCCGGGGCATTTCTCAGAAAAAGAGCCCTCTTCGGGCTACTCCTTCTCTTCTCCCTCGTCAAGTTCGAAAAGGCTTGCAAGATCCAGAAGAACGATAAGACGCCCATCATCGGCTTTAGCAACACCCCGGAGATATCTTTTATCCACGCTGGCTTCCATGGATGCATCGGCAGATTCGATCTGCGATTCCCAGATGGTGCTTACCTCTCTTACCGCATCCACGAGAAAACCGAAAAGCACGTCCTCCTCGAGAACGGCTACCACAATTCTGGATTCTGTCGTAAGCTCCTGAGGCTCTCCGCCCATTTTCTGGGAAATATCCATCACGGGGATAACCGTTCCCCGCAAATTGATAACCCCTCGCACATAATGGGCAGCGTTGGGTACCCTGGTAATAGTAGGGGGTACCCTTACGATCTCCCTCACGAGGTTTACGTCGAGAGCGTAGTTTTCACCAAAAAGGTTGAAAACAAGAACGATCCCTTCGTTCCCGCGGTATTCTTCCGTAATCTCATCGCTTTTCTGGGCGATTCCGGCATGCATGTTATTGTTTGCCATCTGGACTATCCCTCCCTAACTGCTCGCTCTCCAGATTTCCGCAGAGCCCACAAACTCGTATTATTATACTCGACATCCGCTTCTCCTAGAAGCATCTATTCTCTCTTTTCCGCCAGAAGGACTTCGAGAATATCGCTGAGAATCGCCGCCGCAGTAGAACGACCTCCCACTCCGGATCCGGTAAGACAAAGCTCTCCGTGAAGATCCGTCGTAAGAAGAGCGCCACAGGTAACTCCCTCCATGGATGCCAGAGGATGCGTGTCGGGAATCATTTCCGGTGCCACATGCACAAAGCAGCTATCCTTCTCTTTTACAATGCGCGTGATGAGCCGCATGGAACTTCCTTTTCGTCGAGCAACTTCTACAAGGCTCGGGGTAACTTGACGTATTCCCTCTACGGTAATCCGGGAAAAAACGTCCTTTCGAGCCCCCATGAGATCCTGAGCCACGATCATACCCTTTATGGCACTTTCAAGCCCATCGATATCCACGTAAGGATCCGGCTCGGAGTACCCCTTTCTTTGAGCCTCCATAAGAGCATCATCAAAAGAAGCTCCCCGGGAAATAACGTGGAGGATATAATTGCAGGTACCGCTCAGAGCACCTTCAAAAGAGAGTATGGATGCTCCCCGAAGAGCGTTGCGATACAAGGAAAACAGCGGAATTCCCGAAAGCACGGTCCCTTCGAAAAAAAAACGCCGCTCGTGCTGGATCGCCAGTTTTTTCAATTTTTCGTAATGATACGCCACGGCTCCCCGATTGGTCGTAACTACATGGGCCCCTTTCAAAAAAGCTTTTTCCATGTAGCTAGCTCCAGGTTGACCTTGTTCGTAGTCGTTTCTCGTACATTCTACCAGAATATCACAATCCAACATCTCCATAAGATCTTCTGTAGAGAACCCGGCAAAAACTTTTTCTCCCTCTTTCGCTACATAGTTTTTGGAGCTCTGCCACGCAAAAATAGATTTTTCATCCAACCCTCGGGGGCTGTACAAGGCTCCCCGGGTCCGTGTCATCACTCCCGTTAAAACGGGGGCTATTCCGAAGGTCTCCCGGAGAAAGGGCATTTTTTTTGCAAGGAGGCGAACAAATTCCCTTCCGACATTTCCCAGTCCCACTAGCAAAATCTTTGGTTCCATCAATCCACCTCTTCAGGGTACATGTTCATGAAGTCTCCTAACCTTTTTTCGCTCTCACATATCTCTCTGGACAAAACATTTTTCAGCATCCAAGAAGAGAAAAATTTCCCCGGCATAACGCTTTTCAGAAATTTTCTTTTCAGGGATTTTCTTTTCCTGCTCGAGATTTTCGGGCTTTCGCTCCTTGCTTTTCATACTTCCGGAAACGGCTCGAAGGAGAAAAAATAAAAAGAGGAATGCCCCAACTTTTCCAGATATTCTTCGACACCTCGCATTATAACAACAATTCTCTTCTGAAAGCCACGAAAGAAGAAAAACTCGGAGATAAATCCTTTCCCGTACAGAATTTCGGAAGCTTTGCGGAAAAAACGCCCTCCTTTTCACACAAAAAGCCCCCCTTAGCTTCGGATCTCTCGAGAAAGCGGAAAAAGCAAGATTCTTCGTTCTCCAAAAGGAAACTCCCCGCTTTCCCAAAAGAGAGAACCTGTGATATTATAAATATAGAAAAACATTTTCTTTTTTTCAGGGAAATGCTTCTCCCGCTGCAAAAACCCTTTTTCTATCCGCCATAGCAAAGGAGAGGGTACCATGACAGATGTGGATTTTCTTGTTCAGAGAGCGAGAAAACAGGCGGCTCTCGCCGAGGCGGGGCTTTTGGAAAAGCTCCCTCTCCAAAGGCTTCGCGGCTTCGTAGATCATACTCTTCTTAAACCTGGCTACACCGATGAAGAGATTATACGTCTTTGCAAAGAAGCCTCTTTCTTCGGATTCGCCTCTGTATGCGTACCTCTTCTTGCAACACCTCTGGCAAAAAAATGCTTGAGAAACACCGGCATTCACGTTATCACCGCAGCGGGTTTCCCCCTGGGAGCTTCTCCCATTTCGACGAAACTGGAGGAGATACGTTTCGCTCTGGAACAGGGGGTTCACGAAATCGACGTAATACCACATATCTCCAACATCAAGGAAGGCAGGAAAAAGGAGTTCCAGAAAGAACTTTCCATTCTTCGGGAAGAAACCCGCAGCATAACCCTGAATATCGTTTTGGAAACATCCCTGCTATCCTACGAAGAGATCGTTCACAGCACACGTATGGTATCCTACATAGGAGCAAATTTTATCAAAAGTGGTACCGGGTTTTTCGGAAACGTACGTTTTATCGACATTGCCCTTATGTACGTAGCTTCCTCCTCGGCTCTCAAAATCAAAGCCGCCGGAGGTATTCAAACCTGCGAACAGATTCGAACTTTCTGCGCTCTGGGAGCATCCAGGATTGGCCTCTCCCCGGGGAACAACCTTTTTTCTCCTGCGGAAAAAGAAGAATCCCGGAATGTCACTTCTCCTGTGCCCGAGGACGAAATCTTTGGCAAATTCTGCGTGGGGAAATAGGAACCTGCTCCCTTCTCCGAAAGCCGACATACCGCAAAGGTTTTGTTGAGGAAACATCCAAAGCCGAAAGAGATATGGCGGGAAAAGATATGCGGCAGAAGAAAGCGGGCAGAACAAAGGGCAAAAGCCAGAAGCTCCGGAACTCTTTTTGAAAGAAGAGTTCCGGAGCTTCTGGCTTTTCTGTCTGCGCATTCCTTCGGCAAAGATCTT
>DAIPKP010000188.1:0-2247 GCA_036769705.1 Synergistaceae bacterium | reverse complement strand
CCCATGCACAAGAGGATGCAGGGCCTCTTTTTTCATGATTTCATGGCATTCGATCAGACCTTCCATGAGTTCCGGCAGATCCTCCGGTTTGGGAGGAACATAGTGTACGATCTGTTTATAGTGCGAAGACGTTTGAGCAATGTAGTTTTGATTTTTTCTGTAATCCCGGTCCTGAAACCGGGGATCCACCAGTTGATTCTGCAGCTGAAGAAGTGATTCTTTTTTGCAAAAATCCTGATGTTCCGCTATTTCGAGGAGTTGCATAAATCTCTCTATCCGGGATGTGCTAGGCTTGATGTGCTCGATTTCGAAGGAAGATGTGGTTTCCTTGTTGTAAAGATAACTTAAAGCGCGTTGGAGCAATTCCGGGGAGTAGGAGATCAGCAGTTTCTCGAAATATTCCTGGAGATGCAACTTCTCCATGGCTTTAAGCTTTTCGGTGCGCCGGATGATGGGGCAGAAGGATCGTTTCCCGAGAAGGTTGTTGATGATCCGTTGGCGTGGAACACGCTTCCCCGTAGGAAGGGCGTAGTATTTTGTATCCTCCAAAAGGGGAAAGTAATTCCCTCTGGTCATATTTTGCAGCGGAAGCTGTTCGCCTGTCAAAAATTCGTAGAGGAACCAGGTTTTGCGGGTATATTTTCCCGTAGGCTTTAGAGCTATCCATGCGGTGAGCTCTTCTTTTGAAATTACCTTGAAAAGGACCGACAGGATGCCGAGGTTGATCCCATCGTATTTGAGCGCAAATTCCAGGTGGTCTCCGGATTTTTCCCCGGGCCAGTAAGATGGGGGGTAGGATGTTTGTACCTGGGCCCCTTGGATGGTGGAGTTTAAAGTTCCGGAAGAACGCACCGAAGAAGCGTGCCAATTCGGCAAAACTTTGAGTTGGTATTGCTCGATAAGAAATGAGTATCCCGCCGGGCGGTTCGATGTGAACGGCACCATGATCACCTCAAAAAAGTGATATCTCTCTCAAAAAACGTTTACTAAGAGCTATAAACACCAAAATAAACGTATTGTCAATGTTTTTTGTCCCATCGTTTTTGCGAAAATGCAAAAGACCTTGGTATTGCTGGAAAGAAGCTTTTTTCTCTTTCTCGGGAGCCTCGGATAATAGCTTTTTCCTTTCCGGAGCCTTGAGGCGAGTTCTGCGCCTTCCATGGTATCATTATAAGATCCTGCGAGAGGGGTTTCCCAACCGAAAATTCTAAGCCTACGAAAGAAAGGGCATGGTCTTTGTGAATATACAAGAACTCGAAGCCCTTATTGCAAAGGGCGAGAGTCCTTCTGTGGGCTTTGAAGAACTCCTGAGACTTTTCGAAAAGGCTGGAAGTTTCCATTTCGATGTTTCCCCGGTGGCGGATACCACGATTAAGGATTTAAACCTTGAGCGCATTCGGGATTATTTTTTGCAATACAATGCCTTCGATCTTTTTGAGGAATCCCGGGAATCCATGGAGAGAATTCTTGTAAACGGAGATATTCTCACAGAGGCGGAAGGGAGTGCCGCATGCACCTTGGGAGGTCTCTTGATTTTTGGAATCCACCCGGAAAAATTCCTTCCTCAAAACGGTATAAGCTTTGCTCATTTTAAGGGTACTGAAATAACGGATGCCCTGATAGATAAGAAGAATGTCCTGGGCAGGCTTCCGGATGTGGCAGAGCAGATGATGGTTATTTTGCAGAATAACATGATGCGTCCTTCGGTAATCGAGGGGGCTCAGAGAATAGAACAGGAAGAGTATCCCCTGTTGGCGTTGCGGGAAGCCGTTGTAAATGCCCTGGTGCACAGAAATTATGGTATATGGGGATCGAAGATTCGCATTTTCATGTTTGAGGACAGAATAGAATTTCGAAGCCCCGGCAGGCTTCCCAATACGGTTTCCGTGGAGAAGATGAAGGTGGGAGTTTCCTATGCCCGAAATCCCTTCCTGGTGAAATACATGGAGAATTTGCGTTATATCGATCAATTGGGAAGGGGAATCCCCATGATTTTTTCCGCCATGAAGAAGATGGGGGCGAAGGAGCCCCTTCTGATGGAGCAGGGGGAGGAGTTCCTCCTAAGGCTGTATCGAAAGTAAAGTAAGACGGATTCTGGAAATTGAGGTATATAGAAATCCCCGGGGAGCGTGCTCCCCGGGGATGCTTTTATAGCTTTATTGCATTTGCTCCTTAAGGGTTTACCCTGTCCGAAGGGCTCGTTATTCGCTGCTGCTGTTCGACCAGTTCGCAAAGGTTTGGCTTATG
>DAIPKP010000187.1:0-2264 GCA_036769705.1 Synergistaceae bacterium | reverse complement strand
GCCGTGATCGCCGTAAACGAAAAAGAGGGTGTTGGAAAGCAGGCTGTCGTCCTTCCCGACTTCGGCGAAAGTTATCCGCAAAGCCAGTAACAGCAAGGGTTGATATAAAAGCAAAGGCACTACATTACCCCCGGAAGGGAATGCAGCGCCCTTGCTTCTTTTTCTTTGAGCCCTTTGCAAAAGGCTTTTTTTGTGTCTGTGACAGAACAACAGAATCCCGGGAAAATGCCTTCAGCCGCAGGGGTTTTTCTTCCCCGCCCTCTTCTACTCCCTGGGCATCCCTTCCTGGAAGCGGCGGCGATACCGGGAGAGGGACAAAATCTCCTTCGGGGTAGTGGAATACGGAATCCCCAGACTCTTGAGCAGCTTCTTCGCATAGGACGAAAGCTTCCGGGGAAAGCGGTAAAGCTTTTTGGTGCTCTTGTCCCGGATAAGGGTGGACCGGATATCCAGAAGAGCCTCCCGGATCTCCCCGGGGCTCATGGAGATTTTCTGCTGGAGAAGTATTCGCTTTTCCAGATGACGCTGGGCCGCAAAGGTCAGGTATTGCAACGCCACATGCCCTCGAATCCGTGATTCGGTCCAGTGGAAGATGGGGCGGATACGGAGGTGGTGTTTCTTGATACGAAAACTCTCCTCGATACGCCAGAGAGAGCGGTAATGGGAAAGCACCTCCCTAATCTCCTCCTCGGTGGTCAGGGGCAGATCCGTGAGAATACCGAAAAGCCCGTCCCAGCGGGCCTCTGAGGCAATCTTTTCCTGGTCCAGTTCATAGAAGTGGGCTTTTTCTCCCTCCACCACCTTGAGGTATTTATTGCTCCCCCGCTGGGAAAGAAGCTGCTTCTCGGGAATAGTCTTTTTCCTGTTCAGTTTTTTCAGCAGCTTCTCCAGAGACTCCTCCCGATCCCGGGCATTCTTGGCGGCCCGTTTAGAACTCCAGGTCACCAGAAGGTTTTGTCCGTCCTCCCGCTCAAAAACCCGGTATTCCAGGGTTTCCTTTCCCTTCTTTGTGCTCTTCTCTGCAAGAGGCGTATAGGCGGAACGGTCAAGAATGGCCTCCTTCTCCGAAGTCTTCATGCTCTTGAGCCGTGCCCCGATCACGAAATGGAGTCCCCCTTCCTTCAACGCCTCCAGTTTGGCACAGGAGAACATCCCCCGGTCCGCCGCCACCACTCCGGTGCTTCCGGGATAGCTTTCCTTTCTCCAGGTGGAGACGAACTCCTGAAAGGTGGCTCCCTCCCAGGTCTTTCCCGGAAAGAGCTGGTACCACAGGGGCAACCCTTCGGGAGTGGTGGCCAGAGCCAGCACCACCTGGGTCTCCTTGACCTTGTTGTCCTTGCTGAACCCCTTCTGCCGGAGTCCATCCTCCTGGAAACTCTCGAAATACAACGTGGTGACATCGAAAAGCATGAGGGTGGGCCTCTCGGGAAAGAGTCCCTCCGAAGAGGAGCGCACCAGATCCTTCAACCGGTCCTCTCTCTTGGCCAACGCATCCAACAGCCGGTAGATCCCGTCCAGAGAGACCTCGGAGGCACAATGCTTTTCCAGCCAGGCCGCCATACCTCGTTTGCTCGAAGGAAAGGCAAGAGAAGCCCCGAGACACTGTTTCAGAAGGTGGTACTTGTTCCTATCCCGGGGAGCCCGGGTAAAAAGTTTCCCCAGACCGAAAAACTCGAAAAGGTACTCCGCCGCAAGAAAAGGCCCCTCCACCACATCCTCCTGGTTCTCCAGAGAGGAAGCCCGAAGCATGAGGGAATCCTCCACGGGAGCTTCCACCTCCGCCGTCTTTGTCCCAGATTTCTCAAAAAGAGTCTTCTGCCGGAGGGCCGCCTCCAGCCTCTCCGCCTCCAGCTTCTCCATGATCTGGGCAGCAAGGGATTTGAGTTCCTCCATCTCCTTCTCGTCCTGTGCCACGCCCACATGCTGGATAATACGCTGGGAGACGGACTTGCCGTGCCGTATGGATTCCACGATCTGGACAGTCTTTCGGGGACTGTTGGGTGAGGACTTCGTTCGGATATACATACCAGAAAACGTACCATAAAATCCGCCACAAGTCAACAAGTAAAATTGCTAGGCACTACAGTTTTCAAGATCTCTAAGTATGCACAATGAAAAAACGCCAGGCCCCATGGTTACAGGGTTTGGCGTTGGTCTCGCTTACGCAGAGGAGCTGAGTTTTGTAACAAAGTGCCGAAGTCGGGAAAAGCGATCCACCAGGAAGCTCTGGACTATTCCCTCTCCTGTCCCAAGGCACAAATCGC
>DAIPKP010000186.1:0-2280 GCA_036769705.1 Synergistaceae bacterium | reverse complement strand
CCTACGGCTATGATATGCTGGAAAGGCTGAAAGAACTTTAGGGGACCTCAATCCGTGTAGGTTATCCCAGGGTTGTTTACACAAAGCAGGACATTCCGGGAGATGGAGCGGAGGGAACACATGAACGGAGGCCTCTACAAGGTGAAGCTTCCCCCGGAGATTCCGCATCACGGTAGTACGATGACTTTTTTCAAAGCCCTTGTAGTCTGTTGCAACGCTACGCAACTTGCCATATAATATGTTGCGTGGGGCGGGGGTCTTATTCCTGAGGCAGGAACTCCACGTTTTTTACAATTCTTCGGGTTCCGGCACCCAATTCTTTTACGATAAAGAGAGAACCTTTTTGTGGAGGTTCTCTCTTTTTATGTCTTCAGTCGGAGGTCTTGAGGGGATTTCGTTCGCAAAAAAGAAAACGCGATCTGTTTCGGCCAACCGGGAACCGGAAAAATTTCCGTTGCCTACCTCCGGGGCAGCAGGGAATGATCAAGCCTTTCGACCAGAACCTTCATGGCGGGAGTACGCACTTTGTTGCAATGTATTACCAATTGAGTGGCAATGGACTTTTCTTCCACGCCCCGGAGTTGCATGCTTTCAAGTGTTCCATCCTCAAGTTCCCGCTCCACCGCATATCGGGGAATAAATGCCAGGCCCAGGTTGCAGGCACAAAGATTTTTCACGACCTGCATGCTTCCCACATCCATCATATGGGGAAGCCGACTGCTCCGAGCAAAAAAATAACGCTCCAGCAACGTGCGGAAAACACATCCCCTGGTACTCACCAGATAGTGCTCTTTCCGCAAATCCTCGGGAGTAAGAGCGGCCGGGGAGGGAAAACGTCCCTTCTGAAAGGTAAGCACCATGGGCTCCCACCGTAACGCCAGAGTCTCAAGCCCCTCCTCCTTCAGGGGTTCGCCGGTGAAAAAAGCCAGATCAATTTCATTCTGCCGCAACATCCGGGAGACCTCGGTACAATCTATCATGATGATGGTGAGGTTCACTCCCGGATGGGCGGAAGAAAAAGCCGCCAGGGGTTCTGCGAGGGAAGTTATACAAACCGTTTCGGAGGTACCCACCACAATTTCTCCGCTCATCTGCTGGGACTCCGCCAACATGGCGTTGAGAGCGTTTTCCCGCACCAGAAGAAATTCCCGGGCATAGGGCAAAAAAGCATGAGCACCCGAGGTGGGGCGGTTGATTTTGGAGGTTCTCTCGAAGAGCTGTACCGAAAGGTACTCCTCAAGCTGACGTATGTGGCCAGTAATAGTGGACTGGGCATAGCCCAACTGTTCCGCTGCGGCAGTGAAACTACCTCGTTTCATCACCTCGAGAAAAGTTTCTACCTGTTTGACGTCCATATATACTCCTCCCGTATTCCGTAAAAAAGGGCTGCTTTTTCTTTATCTGGAAAGCCAACCATAAAAACCATGCTATATCCTTCGGCAGAATCCTCCCGGCGCCCCGACACTTCACAAAAAATGGACCTTTTCTCCAAACATTCCAATTTTACGAAACTATTTTCTCCCAGTATACTCGAACCATCAAATTTTGAAATTTCTTTGAAGAGAGGTGCAGTGAAATGAAAAAAGTATTCGTGTCAGGAGCCTCGGGAAATGTGGGCAAGGTTCTCGTGAAAGCCCTTCTCGAAAAAGAGGATATGGAGCTTGCGGGAGGATACTGCCGGGAGGCGGGAGAGGATCTGGGAACTCTCGCGGGAACCAAACCCGCGGGAATCGCCGCTACGGATAATCTTGCGGAGGGCCTCGAAGCGGCGCGCCCCGACATGGTGATCGATTTTACCTCCGCCACGGTGCTTATGGAAAACCTGAAACTGTATGCGGAGCTCGGTCTCGATGCGGTGATAGGTACCACCGGCCTGGGGGACGAGGATGCCGCCACCGCGGAAAAACTGGTGCGGGAAAAGGGGCTTCGCTTCGCCATGGTTCCCAACTTCGGCCTGGGAATCACCCTGGTGATGGATTTTATCGCCAAGGCCCGGCAATTCTACCCCTACGTATCCATCGTGGACCGCCATCCCCCCACCATGGCGAACGCCCCCAGCGGCACCGCGGGCATGCTGGCCCGGGGAGCTGCCGAAGGCCCCCGGGGCGAAGTGGCGAGCAAGGAAACCTTTCCGGGAGTGCTGGGAGGCACCATTGCGGAGCAGCAGGTTTTATCCCAGAGGATGCCCTATCCCGGCCCCTTCTCGGAACACGAGATCAAGCTGGGAAGGCAGGACGAGGTTATCACCGTAACGGTCTCCGACTTTACCAGCGCGGTCTA
>DAIPKP010000185.1:1499-2292 GCA_036769705.1 Synergistaceae bacterium | reverse complement strand
AGGGCGAAAAGGATTCCCAGGGCTCCGGCTCCCCAAAGTCCTTGAAAACGGGAGGATCTTTCGGAAGAGGGGGTGAATGTGCCGAAAGAGAAGGGAAGATATAGCAACTCCATGAGCACCATGCCCACGAGGATCAACAGAGGCCCCAGCAGAAGGTTCATGTACTTCTGGAGAGAATAAGAAAGTTCCGGAGCCGAAAGGATGCTGGAAACCAGAACACTTCCGAGAATTGCGTAAGTGAGAGTGCGTCCCAAGGTATAGGAGATTCCCGCCAGGAAAACCTTTTGTGGGGAACCCATGTTTTTTCCCACGAAGGAAACTGCCGCGATATTGGTGGCCAGAGGGCAAGGGCTGATAGATGTCATGAGGCCAAGCCACAAGGCGGAAAGGATGGCAAGAAGCAACTCCGGGGAGGGCATTATTGCGGTCCTTCCAACATGGTCCGGGTTTCTTCCCGAATATAGGCTTGAAATTGTTCCTTATTTTTGACAAGCTTCCATACTCGGTTCAGGTTTTTGA
Source organism: Synergistaceae bacterium (assembly GCA_036769705.1). Taxonomy (GTDB): domain Bacteria; phylum Synergistota; class Synergistia; order Synergistales; family Aminiphilaceae; genus DAIPKP01. Next base: position 1,773 of record DAIPKP010000185.1, on the reverse strand, counting down.
ATTGTGAAACCTCAGATTCGTCCTTGCGTGCAAGTACCACCGTGGGGCTGGTAAGCTGAAATTCCTGAATAAAATGCTGATTTTCCGGGGTCTCCACGTTGATTACCCGGAAGAGCAGAGCCTTACGGGCAATCTCTTCGGTAAAATCCGTTTCCAGCGTTTCCTTCGTGTAGGCTTCGATGGTGTTGCAGGTATAGCATCGAGAGTTTCCATGAAAATAATAGGCTTCGATATGGGGAGAATCGAGGGGATCCTTCGAAGGAACCTCCGGGGA
>DAIPKP010000185.1:0-1489 GCA_036769705.1 Synergistaceae bacterium | reverse complement strand
GGGGAGGACACGAAAATTGTTTTCGTTTGTTGAAAAACAATGTATCCCAGGCTTATAAAAACGAAGACGAGGAGCGCTACCGTAAAAAATCTTTTCGATTTCATGAATAAAATCCTTTCGTGAAAATTTTTCCAAGTCCAATGCCGCAAGGAAACGATCCGCATATTGGTATTCAGGAGGCTTTGAAATCCTCATATCATTTTTTTCAAGCGGCGCTCTTGAATTTTCCGACAGATTAAGCTTCTTGGTTTTAAGGGACTAATAATATGGGTGCCGTCGAAAGCCTGGCGACATTCTGGCTGACGCTTCCCATGAGCGTCTTCTCTAAATCGCTGCTCCCTTTCACTCCCATCAGTATGAGAGATGCGTTTATCTCCGTGGCGTGCTGTAATATTTCATGTACTGCAGATCCCCGACACAGTCGGATCCGAACGTTAATTGGTGCGGCACCTACAATTTGGCACCGCATTTCCTGAAGTTTTTCTAAATCTATTTTGTTGCATTTCTCCAATTGGTGTTCCAAGTATGGTTGTATTCTCCTGTTTTCCTGAACGTGCAGCAATTCTACGTCGTTACAACCCTTTTGAATTAATTTGAGAAGAGTTTCATGGGCGGGCTCAGCGTTTTTCGAAAAATCTGTCGCGAACAAGACGAAGTCGAGAATGTTTTTCATGGATGGTGAACATGTAACGCCCCCGAGGGATGTTTCCGACGCTTCCAGCCGGAAGAGGAAAACAGGAACCGTGGTGTTATGAATGATTTCGAATGCAAGAGGCCCTAATAAAGAGTCTTTTATGAAACATTCGCCTTGAGATCCTAGCATGACGTAATCACATTCGTGCTCTCCAGCGAGAAAGGGGATATTTTTAACGGGAGAGCTGTCATAGTTTATGGTGAAAGTTTTCAATCCATAGCGCTCCAGCACCTTTTTTTGTTTTTCCAGCTGCATTTCAAGGACCGGGTACTTTGGATCTTCTTTCTCCAGGTATGTAGCAAGAACACATTCTTTGGTTTCTAGTTGTTGCAGAAGAGTTTGAAAACAGTTGCAATCGATTATGGAAAAAGAGGCTGCAGAGAGATCAGTCGCAAATAATGCTCTTTCAAACACGTATATCCCCCCGATCTGTACGGATTATTTTTTCTCAAGGCTCGAAACTTTCACAGAAGAGGTGGCACAATGAAAACCTGTAGATACACTTCCGGGAAAAATGATCTTTTGCTTTTTTGCGGCACCCTGTGCTGAATGGAAGAACTATATGGCTATTTTGCCACAAAGTCAAGTTGTCTGTACTGAAAAATAAACCTATTGCGGTATAAAACATCTTTTGGTATACTGAATACAAGATGCAAATATGGTCACATATGCATCTTGTGCCCGGAAGATTTTTTGACCCTATGGAAGATCCGAGTATATGTTGCAGAAGGAGGCTATAGCTATGAGAATGATCGCCGAGTGGTTCCCGGAGTTTGCGGAGAAGTTCGAAGAAAT
>DAIPKP010000075.1:0-12317 GCA_036769705.1 Synergistaceae bacterium | reverse complement strand
GTACTGTACCTGCAGCCTTTTACGGGAAGAGAACGAAGAAACCCTCGGAGAGGCCTTGAAAGAAAATCCTTCTCTCGTGGAGGTCCCTCTCAAGGAAAAGGCTCCCTTTGTATATCGAGGAAAGCCCTGGGGGCGTTATGCCTATCCCGAAACGCCCTGGGGAGACGGTTTTTTTGCGGCCCTTCTGATGAAACGGCCTGAAAATTCCGTGCTTTAGAAAATTTTCGTGATTTTCGGTAAAGGCATAGCGGGAGCCGGGGCGGAAAAGAGTTCTCGTGCTTTTTGAGGGGGTCCGGAGAGGCCCTTAGGTTTTTTCAAGAAGCTTGGTTTTCAGAAAATCTGTTGTAGAAGCGTCTCCGGGGAGAAAAATTTCCCCCGGATATTGTCGTTTTTGCAGTATCGAGGCAGTTTTGTACAAGCGCCGGATTGCGCAAAGAATACAGCGGCCGGTTTCTCGTGACGGCAACTTGATTGGGGAGGATTCAATGCGGAAGCTTTTTTTTGTAACCTTAACTCTTGTTCTTATCGTTATTCTCAGCTCTGCGGCGCTCATTTTCTACATGATTTTTTTCGGAGGAAAGGAGATCGCCTCTCCTGCTCTTGAAGGGATGGCGGTTATCGAGGCAGTGGGGCATGTCCAGAGCGCAGGGCTTGTGGCCCGGGTAGATCAGGTGGATTCCGCCAAAAAAGAGGGCATTGTGGTGGCTCAGTGGCCCGCTCCGGGATCGCTCATGAAAAAGGGGCAGGTCCTCATTCTCAAGGTGAGCAAGGGAGGGCAGCGCTATCCTTTGCCGGATGTCCGGAACATGGAGTATGGCCTTGCGGTGAAGACCCTTACCGAATCGGGATTCGTTCCGGGAGATGTGCTTAGGGCACCCCGGGACGGTGCGGCTCCCGGAACGGTTATTGCTCAGAATCCTTCCTCTCCCGTGGCGCTTCCTCGGGGAGCTCGGGTGGATCTTTTGCTTTGCCAGGGTGAGGAGAACGCTTCCGGAACGGTAAAGGTTCCCAATCTTTCCGGAAGAATGGAGGACGAGGCGAAAACACTGATTCGCCGGGCGGGGCTTTCCCTCGGATCCCTGCGCTACCACTATACCCAGGCGAGTCCTCCCGGAGTGGTTATCCGGATCTCCCCCAAGGAAGGAACTTCGGTAAAGAAAAACACCCCAGTGAACCTGGTGGTTTCTACCATGAAGAAAGCTTCCTCGGGAGAAGGGGAAAAACCTGCCGTTCCCACTCCTGCCGCGTCGGCGCCGGAAGTGAAAACTCCCTCCATACCTGGAGTGGTGGTCTCTCCGGGCGCTCTAGGCGAGGTGACGTCTCAAATTACTCCTACTCCCGCTCCAAAGCCCACCAAAGCTCCTTTGCCGGGAGATTCCGTAGATGCCCCGAAAAAGGCGAAGATCCGCTATCAGGTTCCTCCTCTCTCCAAACCGTTGCGCCTGAGCATAGAGCTGGTGGATGCCAAGGGAAGCAAAAAGCTGGTGGATAAAGAGGTAGCGGGAGGAGAGTATATCTCCATGGAAGTTCCCTATGTCAAAGAGGCAGCGGTGACCATCTACCTGGGAGGAGAGTTCGTATGGCAGGAACGGTATCGGTAAATTCTTCGGATGTCGCAGGAAAAAAACGTCGGGATCCCCTTATCGCTCCCTCTCTCCTCTCGGCAAATCCTCTTCGCATGGAGGAGAGCGTGGCTTCTCTGGGAGAGTTTGCCCGGTGGCTTCATCTGGATGTTATGGATGGACATTTCGTCCCCAACATGACCTATGGGCCTCTTCTTGCGGGAGGGTTGCGCAAGGCTTTCCCCTCGTCGATACTGGACGTGCATCTCATGGTGCGGGATCCCGAAAAGTTCGTGGAATATTTTTTGCCCTCCCACCCTTCCTATCTTGTTTTTCATGTGGAGGCCACGCCTCACGCGCACCGGCTTCTTCAACAAATCCGAAAAAGCGGCTGTAAGGGGGGCATTTCTTTAAATCCGGGAACTCCTGTGGAGATGGTGTATCCGCTCCTTTCCATGGTGGATCTCGTGCTTGTCATGTCCGTCAATCCGGGATTCGGAGGGCAATCCTTCATTCCCGAGGTTATGGAAAAGGTGGAAGCTCTTTATCGTCGAAGGACTTTGCAAAATATGGATTTTCTCATTCAGATCGACGGAGGAGTTTCCGTGGAGCGTGCGGCAGAACTTGTTCGCAGGGGGTGCGACGTCCTCGTGGCGGGAAGCGCGGTTTTTTCCGACCCCTTGCCGGAGCGGTCTGCCCGGGCATTGTATGAAGCAGCGTTGGAGGGATTGTCTCATGCCTGAGGAGGGAAGAACGCTTTATGAGCTGGGGGCCTATCTTCGTTCCCGGCGAGAAGAAAAAGGAATTTCAACAAAGGACGTTTCGGTGAAACTGCATATCCGTGAACGTTATATCGTAGCTATCGAAGAAGGGGATATCGAACAGTTCCCCGCTCTCGTCTATGCCCGGGGATTCATTCGTAACTATCTTTCTTTTCTCAGGGAGGCCGATCTCTGGGAGGAGTATCATGCGGTGTTGCCCGGAACCCAGGAACAGGAGGACGCTCCTGCGGTACACTCTCTCAGCTCTGCCCCCAAGGGCTTCCGGCGGGTGGCAGTGGGCTGGCTCTATATCTTTCTCGTGCTTCTCGTGGCGGGAGGAGGATTTTTCCTCTGGATGCAGCGGGGGCTCATTTTCGAAGCTCTTCATCGGGATCCCAAACCTACTCCCGCGGAGAAGGTTATTTCGGGAGAATTTGCGGAAAACCTCTCCGCGGAGTTTGTCGAAACTCCCGAAGTAGCGGCGCTTCCCGAAACGGCATCTCCTCTTCCCACGGCAAAACCTACAGCAAAGCCTCCGTCTCCGGCCCCCTCTCCGCTTCCGGCCACTCCCGCTCCTGCACAAGTTTCCGGAGCCGCAGACCTAGCGCAAATTACCCTGGTTCCTCTCTCTTCGGAAACTTCCGAGGAGGCTCGGAAGGATTATCCATGGCTCTACGAAGCCGGGGAAGCCTCTTCGGAAACCGCAGCTGCCGAAGAGACGCGGGAGTTGGTTCTCTCCGCTTCCGGTGCTTGTTGGGTTCGGGTAGCCCAAGGGGAGAAAGTGCTTTTTGTGGGAACTCTGAAAAAGGGAGAAACCCGCAATTTCCCCCTGGAGAAGGCTTTAGCGGTTCGGGTGGGAAATGCGGGAGTTCTCTCGGTTCGATGGTTGGGAAAGAGCCGGGATTCTCTCGGGAAAACCGGAGAAGTGAAAACCCTGATTTTCGACCCCCAGGGAGGATTGCGTGACTCCTAGAAAAAGTTCCCGTCCCCTACGGGTTTTCCTCTGTACCTTGGGGTGTTCGAAAAACGAAGTGGATAGCCAGCGTTTTGCCTCTCTTTTTGCCCAGGGAGGGGCGGAACTGGTGGCTTCTCCGGAAGAAGCGGATTGGGGGCTGGTAAACACCTGCGGTTTTATCGTTCCCGCTATCGAAGAGAGCCTTCAGGCTATTTTCGATTTGGAGGATCTCAAAAAAAAGGGATCTCTCTCTTCCATAGGCGTTATGGGCTGCCTCTACAACCGCTTTGGAGAGGAGCTTCGGAAAGAGCTTCCAGAGGTGGATTTCTGGATTCCCTGTGAGGGATGGAAAGAATTGCGGCATTTCTTGCACCTGGAGGAAAAAAACTCTCTTCCCTCAAGGCGTCTTGTCTCTTCCCGGTCTCCCTGGGTGCGATACCTCAAGATCGTGGAAGGATGCAACAATCATTGTACATACTGTACCATCCCCTCCATCCGGGGGCCTTTACGGAGTCTTCCCCGGGAGGTTCTTGCAGAGGAGGCCCGGATGCTCGTGGAGGAAGGAGCCCGGGAAATTTGCATTATCGGTCAGGACATAACCCGGTACGGAGAGGACTTCGCCTCTTCCAAGGATTCTCTTATCGGATTGCTTCGGCACCTTGGAGAAGTGCTCCCCGAAGATGTCTGGCTTCGACTTTTGTATCTTCATCCCTGGGGAATTACCGAAAATTTTTGGAAAGAACTTTTCGAAATCCCCCAGGTTATTCCCTATGCGGATGTCCCGGTGCAACATGGAGACGAAGGGGTTCTTGCCCGGATGAACCGGAAGGATTCCCGGAAACGGCTCGAAAGAATTTTCGAAGCTGCCCGCGAAATCCGGCCTGCCATGGTTTTTCGTTCCACCGTTATGGTAGGATTTCCGGGAGAGGATGAAGATGCTTTCCGGGAACTCCTGGATTTTCTCAGGCAGGTTCGATTTCAAAGGCTGGGATGTTTTATCTATTCCCCCGAAGAAGGAACCCCTGCGGCTTCGTTTCCGCACCAAGTGGACTCCGAAGTCGCCCGGGAGAGGCTGGAAGAAGTTATGGCCCTTCAGGAAGAGATTTCCCTGGAACACCAGGAATCTCTTCTGGGAAAGGAACTCGAGGTGATGGTAGAGCAACAGGAGGGAAATATTCTTTTGGGGCGCTCCTATCGGGAAGCTCCGGAAGTGGACGGTCAGATCGAAATGGATTTGCCCGAAAAGAAAGTTTCCCCTGGAAGCCGGGTGCGGGTGAAAATTCTTGAAGCCCTGGAACATGATCTGCGGGGAAAAATTCTCTGATGTTCGGAAAACAGGATTTTACGCCTTTTCCTTATCCCCGGACATGGCAGGGATGGCTTGCCACCCTTGGAGGTTTGGGTTGCCGTTTGTCTTCTCCGGGGCTCTGGTCGGTACTTCTGGGCTTTGTCGTTTTCAGCCTGGCCCCTCTTTCTCCGGAGCTTTTCGGAGCTCTCTGGATTTTCGGAGCCTATGCGGTCTGGAGCTATGTCCGGAAAGGAGGCCCCCAGGCGGAATCCACGGTGATACTGGATCTTTTTTTCGGCACCTGGATCGCCATGCGGGGAAATCCGCCGGGGACCGCTTTGGGAGGAGTCCTTCTCTTTCGGGTATTCACTCTTTTGCGTCCCTTTCCTCTTCATGCTCTCTATTCCCGTTGGTGCGGCCTGGGGCGCATGCTGGCTTCCGCTCTCGGAGGGATTTGTGCCGCAGTTATTTTGCGGGGGTTGCTCTGGCTTTTCTTTGAAAATGGCATGATGTCTTTATACCGGTTTTTTGGAGGGTGATCGGCATGGATAAAACCGCATGGCGTCTGGCGCATAAACTTGTTATAGAATACCTTCGGAAAAACATAACTCTTGCGGTGGCGGAATCCTGTACGGGAGGTCTTCTTTCCGGAGCTATCACGGAAATTCCCGGTTCCTCCCAGATCTTTCAGGGAGGTGTGGTGGCCTATTCCAACCAGTCCAAGATTCGCCTTCTCGGGGTTTCACCGGATATCATCGAGAAACAGGGTGCGGTAAGCCAGGCCTGTGCCGCCGCTATGGCGGAAGGAGTCCGTTCCCTTTTCGATTCCCAGATTTCCCTGGCCATCACGGGAATCGCGGGGCCCGGCGGCGGTTCTGCGGAGAAACCCGTGGGAACCATCTGGTTTGGCTTCAACCAGGGAGATCGCACCAAGCAGCTCCGCATACGCTTTGCGGGGGCCCGGGGAGATGTCCGTTCCCAGGCCCAGAGAGCGGCGTTGCAGATTCTTCTTGGGGATTTCAGTGCTTTCGAATAAAAGAAACGGGGAGTATAATTCCCGAAGCATCCGGAGTTTTCTCTGCCTTCCCTTGGAGGCTCCCGAAAAGGAACTCCTTCTCTCCTGTATGAAGGCTCCGGGGGTTCGCTGGCTTTCGGAGGATCAGTTGCACATAACCCTGCATTTTCTCGGGGATATTGCCCCGGAAATTCTGGAAAATCTGGACGAAATTCTTCGAAAAGCTCCTCTGGATCGGGGTTCCATAAACCTTTCCTTTTCTTCCTGGGGAACCTTCCCGCCGGGCAGCAGGGGGAGGGTCCTCTGGGTAGGTCTCGGAGGAGAGGTGCCAAAGCTGGCGAAGCTTTATCGACAGTTGGAAAAGATCCTTTTTCAGTGCGGTATTTCCGTAGAAAAGCGTTCCTATACGCCTCATATCACCCTGGCCCGGGCTTTCCGGGAAGGCTCCATCTCCAGGGAAGCCCGGGAATCCCTGGAAAAGGCACCTTTTTACGGACGGTCCTGGGAGGCAAAGCGCTTCGTTCTCATGCGGAGCGAACTGCTTCCCCAGGGTCCTCGGTACTCACCTCTCGGGATATACGATCTTTCCTGATTCCTCAAGAGGGGAGAACCGGAAAATTTTAGAATAACGGAGGGGAAAATGGCTCGAAAGCAGGAACTTACAAAGGAAGATATGCTCTCTCAGGCTTTGGATGACATCAAATCCAAATTTGGCGACGGAGCGATTATGCGTCTCGGAGAGAGAGCGGAAGTAGCGGTTCCCGTCATCTCTTCGGGTATTCTTCCCCTGGACGTGGCTTTGGGAATCGGGGGATTCCCCCGGGGGAGAATGGTGGAGATCTTCGGTCACGAGGGAACGGGAAAAACCACTTTGGCCCTTCATGCGGTGGCCCAGGCCCAGAAAGACGGAGGGACCGCCGCTTTTATCGATGCCGAGCACGCCCTGGATCCTCGGCTTGCGGCCGCCTTGGGAGTGGATGTGCCCTCCCTGCTTCTTTCCCAGCCCGATAGCGGCGAACAGGCTCTCTTCATCCTGGAAACCTTGGTGCGAAGCGGTGCCGTAGACGTGGTGGTCATCGACTCCGTGGCGGCTCTCACTCCCAAGGCGGAGATCGACGGAAAGGACATCGGAGAGTCTCAGATGGGGCTCCAGGCCCGGCTCATGTCCTACGCCCTCCGGCGCCTGGCATCTGCCATCTCCCGCAGCGGCAGCTTGGTCATTTTCATCAACCAGCTTCGGGCGAAAATTTCCACGGGGTACAGCTCTCCCGGAGGTCCCCAGGAGACCACCACCGGAGGCCGGGCTCTCAAATTCTATACCTCCCTCCGGCTGGACGTGCGCCGGGGAAAAACTCTTAACCGAGGGGACGAAGCCTACGGGCACGAGCTCAACATAAAAGTGGTGAAGAACAAGCTGGCTCCTCCTTTCCGGACGGCGCATACCACCCTGGTTTACGGCAAGGGGATTCCGAACGAGATGGCGGTGGTGGATTTTGCCATCCAGCTGAAAATTCTCAAGAAAAAGGGTTCCTGGATTGCCTTCAACGGAGAAACTCTTGCCCAGGGCAAGGAAAAGCTCGTTACTTTGCTGGAAGAGAAAAAAGAGCTTTTTGATGAATTGTTGCGGCAGATTCAACAAAAGCTTCAGGAAGAAAACATGCTTCTCCTGGGACCTGAAGAAGGAACGGAGGAAGACGAGGACCTTCCCAAGTCTCCCGAAGAGGTGGACCTTCTTATCGAAGAGGGGGAGCTCAATATAGACGTAGATTCCGGAGAGGAAGAGTAACTCCGAAAGCACGTACATCGAGAAAAAGGCAAGGAGGGGTAGTATGAAACGGTCGGTGGTGTTGTGGGGCATTATTGTAATGATATGCTGTGCGGTTTCCGGGGCCTTCGGAGCGGAGCTCGAAGTGGTAACCCCCACGGATGGGCAGGATGAAATTCCCAATACGAGCTATAACCTGATCTGGAGAGTAACTAGCGGAGATGAGGATATAAGCAGCCTTTATACGTACGATGTCTATTTCGGTACCACCAACGAGGATTTGCTTACTCCCGCAGAAGAGGATCTCGAGGTGGAGGCCTATACGGTATCCAACCTTGCCTACGAACAGACCTATTTGTGGAAAATCCGTGCCACCGCGGTCAGCGCCGCCACGGAGCCCCAGGAAATCATCGGGGGTATCTGGCGGTTTACCACCTGGGACGGAGGTACTCTTACCTTTGAAGTGGTGGCTCCCCCGGATATTTCCGACATTACGGATCCCGAGGAGATCGGCAATTCCGGCGTGGTGATCGATCAGAACCTTCAGTGGCGCTGTACCGTGGGAGATCTTCTCATCAACGGGCTTTCCTACTCGGTGCGGCTGGGCACCAGCGGCAGCAATATGCCTGCGGTGGCCACGGGCATCACGGACATGATCTACGATCCCGATCTTGCCCACGATCAGATGTACTACTGGCAGATCATCGCCGCCGCTCCGGATGGCCGGAGCTGGACGGGGCCCATCTGGAAATTCTATACCCTCCCCAAGGGAACCATGGGAGGAAGCGGCTGTTCTCTGGGATCTCTCTCTTGGGGAGGCTCTCTGCTGCTGCTGCCTCTGGGGTACGCTCTCCTGAAAAGCCTGCGGAAGTAACGCTGTCTGTTATGGGGGAGGAAAAACTTCGCCTTGGTGATATCCTTATCAAGGCTATGGCAATTACGCCGGACCAGTTGCAGGAGGCCCTGGAAGAGCAGAAACGAAGCCGGGAGCGTCTTGGAGAGCTTCTCATCTCCAAGGGGTGGGTTTCGGAGCGTCAGGTTATCGAGGCTCTGGGAAACCAGCTGAAGAAACAAATCGTCTCGCTCTCCCGGTTCACGCCCATGCCCGAGGCCCTGCAGCTGGTGCCGGAATATCTGGCCCGGCGGCTCAAAGTGGTTCCCATGTCCGTAACGGGAAACGGTACGCTTATGGTGGGCATTTCGGATCCTCTCGACGTCTTCTCTCTCGATGAGCTGTGTTTGCACACCAACCGGGAGGTGGACGTCAATCTTGCCACACTTACGGACATCAACCGGGCTCTGGATCATATTTACGAGGTAAAGGAAGAAGCCACCGAAGAGATCGAAGTCCTGAACACGGCGGAAGAACGCCTGCGGGATAGCGGCACCAGCGTGGCCTATCTGGATGAAGCCTTTGCGGTGGATTTGGTGAACCGCCTCATCAACGAGGCCGTTCGGGAAGGTACGTCGGATATTCACGTGGAGCCTCACGAAAAGACCATGCGTATCCGTTTCCGGGTGGACGGAGCTCTTTTCGACGCTCACGAATATCCCCGGGACCGTCATCCCGCGGTGGCTTCCCGCATTAAAATCATGGCGGGCATGGATATCGCGGATAAACGGCGTCCCCAGGACGGGCGCATTATTCTCAAGGTGCAGAACCGGAAGGTGGATTTTCGGGTATCCTCGCTTCCCACGGTATACGGGGAGAAGATCGTCATCCGGATTCTGGACCAGGAAAATTCCGCGGTGGGGTTGGAGAAAGTCGGTTTTTTCCCCGAGGACAAGCGGGCCATCGAGGACATTCTTACGGTGCCCTACGGTATCATTCTCATCACGGGGCCCACGGGGAGCGGTAAATCCACCACCCTTTACTCCATGCTGGAGCGTATCAACCAGCCGGAATCGAACGTCATCACCGTGGAGGATCCCGTGGAGTACAGCATTCACGGCATCAACCAGGTGCACGTGAACGAAAAGGCGGGGCTCACCTTTGCCAGCGCCCTCCGCTCCATTCTCCGGCAGGATCCGGATAAAGTCATGATAGGAGAAATTCGGGATCTCGAAACCGCCCAAATGGCCGTGCGGGCGGCCCTTACGGGACACACGGTGTTTTCCACGCTGCACACCAACGATGCTCCGAGCACCGTGGTACGCCTTACGGACATGGGAATTCCTCCCTTCCTGGTGGCTTCTTCTCTTATGGCATCCATTGCTCAGCGCCTGGTTCGTCGGGTTTGCCCCCATTGCAGGGAAGAGATGGTGGTTCCCGACAACCTTGCGGATCCCGAAATGCTTCCCAAGGGAAGCCGTATTTACAAGGCCCGGGGATGCGATGCCTGCCGGGGTACGGGCTATTCCGGAAGAACCGCCCTTTTTGAAATTATGCTGGTGGATGAAAATATCCGCAGACTTATCGTGGCCAACGCTACCGCCCGGGATATTTACGACCAGGCCCGGGCGGAGGGAATGAAAACTCTTCGGGAACAGGGATTGCGTAAGGTTTACGAGGGTGAAACCACTCTGGAAGAGGTGCTTCACGTAACCATGGCTTAAAAACCGAACAGGAGCATGCTTTTCGGTGCTGCAAGAATCCGAATCTTTTTGTCCTCCGGGCGGAGAGGTTGTGAGAGGTGAGAGATGTGGCTACCTCCATCGTGACGTTATTGGAAGAAACCCTCAGGGCGGATGCGAGCGATCTGCACGTGGGAGTGGGAATCCCCCCGGCCCTCCGAAAGGACGGGGAGTTGGAATACCTCACTTCCTATCCCGCCTTCGAGGCGGAGGACATCTGGTCCATGGTGCGGGAACTCCTTTCGGAAGAGCGGGTAAAGCAGGCCCGGGAGCATTTCGAAGTGGATTTCAGTTTCGAGATGTCCTTCGGAGAAGGCCGAGTTTCCCGTTTTCGGGGAAACTGTTTTATCGAACGTGGGAATCCTTCCATGGCGCTTCGGGTGATACCTAAAAATATCCGTTCCCTGGAGGATCTGCATCTTCCCAAAAGCCTTCAGGGAGTGGCGGATCAGTTGCGAGGCCTCTTTCTCGTCACGGGGCCTACGGGGAGCGGCAAATCCACCACCCTGGCCGCCATAATCCGCCGCGTCAACATGAACCGCCGGTGTCACATCATCACCATCGAAGATCCCATAGAATATCTTCACGCCTCGGAGCGTTCCGTAATCCATCAGCGGGAAGTGGGGACCGATACCACCTCCTTTGCGGAAGCTCTCAAACGGGCTCTCCGGCAGGATCCGGACGTTATCTTGGTGGGAGAAATGCGGGATCTCGAAACCATCGGCGCCGCAGTAACCGCTGCGGAGACGGGCCATCTCGTCTTTGCCACCCTTCACACTCCCGATGCCCCCCAGAGCATCGACCGTATCATCGACGTCTTTCCTCCTCACCAGCAGCAGCAGGTGCGTATGCAGCTCAGCCATATTCTCATCGGCATCTGTTCCCAGCAGCTTGTTCCTTTGCCTTCGGGAGGACGTATCTGCGCCACGGAACTGCTCTATGCCACTCCGGGGGTTCGCAACTGCATCCGGGAGGGCAAGGTAGGGCAGGTGAAAAGCATTATGCAGACCAGCGCCGCTGCGGGAATGCACACCATGGACCAGGATCTGGCCCGTTGTGTGCGGGAGGGAGTCTTTCCCTACGAACACGCCCAGAAATATGCCTACGATCGAAAAGATCTGGAGCGTCTCGTCTTTGAAACCATGTAAAATTTCCCCCGAAGGGAGGAAGAGATATGCGTTATACCTACCGTGCCCGAGCAAGGGATGGCAGCATGAAAGAAGGGGAGTACCAGGCGGATCAGCCCGGAGAAGTGGCGGCCTGGCTGCGAAGCCAGAATCTTATGCCTATCGTGGTGCGCGAGGCCCGGGGGCTTCCCGCGAAAGCTGGCGGCGGAGCCCGAAGAGCTCCGGGCAAAGAGAGCGGATCCTCCTTGGGACTCCTGGAAAGGCTCCAGAGAATGACCACGGTTTCCGTGCGGGACAAGGCCATCTTCTTCCGCCAGCTCTCCACCATGATCGCCTCGGGACTTACTCTCGGGGCCTCCCTGGATATTCTTAAAGATCAAACCTCCAACAAGCGCCTGGCGGACGCCATAGGAGAGATCAAGCGTCTTCTCGATGGAGGATATCCCTTTGCGGTGGCCATGAAACGGCGCAAGGAATTCTCTCCTCTCATGATTGCCATGGTGCAGGCGGGGGAGGAAGGAGGGCTTCTGGATGTTACCCTGGATCGGGTGGCTACTTTCCTGGAAAAACAGGATGCTTTGGCCCGGAAGATTAAATCCGCCCTCACTTATCCCATTGTGGTCATGCTTTTCGCCACAGGAGTTCTCTATTTGTTGGTGACGGTGATCGTTCCGAAGTTTCAGCAGGTTTTTGCGGGGATGAACGCGGAAATGCCTAAAATCACCCTGATGGTTTTCGCCTTTGCGGATTTTCTCAAAACCAAGTGGTATCTCCTTTTCGGGGGAATTCTCCTGCTTATCGTTCTTCTGGTGCTTATGCATCGCCTCAAATCCACCCGGGGATTCGTGGACCGTCTCAAGCTGGGATTTCCCGTATTCGGGGATATTCTTTTCAAGGCCATTATGGCCCGTACCATGCGTACCCTGGGATCTCTCGTGCAGGCGGGGGTGCCCATCCTCTCGAGCCTGGACATGACCATGGAAGTGGCGGATAACGTAAAAATATCCCGGGCCTATGAAGAGCTTCGGGATAACGCCCGGCAGGGGGCCTCCCTGGGAGATACCGCCAAGAAGATGAAGGTTTTTCCCCCCATGGTGGCCCACATGCTTTCGGTGGGAGAGCAGACGGGAAAACTCGAAGAGATGATGAACAAGGTGGCGGATTGGTACGACCTGGAACTGGATCAGAAGGTTTCCCAGTTGACATCGATTCTCGAACCTGTTCTAATCGTTTTTGTAGGCGGTGTGGTGGCGCTGGTGGCTCTTGCGGT
>DAIPKP010000184.1:0-2342 GCA_036769705.1 Synergistaceae bacterium | reverse complement strand
GCGGGCATATCGCCGGTTTTGGTAGGGGCGGGGCCCTGTCCCCGCCCTGGTATGCTTGGCAGCCTGGACGAAAGGGTACCCTTTGCCCTCCTCCGGAAGAACTTTCTCTTCTCGAAGCGGTACGTCTTCTCCGTAAGGCCGAAATAGTGGGATCCAAGCGTTATAATGTCCATAAGGGAAAAGCCTATTGTGCCCAGTCTCATCGGGAAGGGCTGTTTGTTGCAAAATAGAAATGACCAAAGTTGCAAGGTAAAATTCGGGGTTTCGGATCGTTTGAAAACCGGCAAGCTCTTTGCAAGACGGCATCTTAGAAAGCTGGGTTTTCTCGTAGAAGAAGAGGACTGGATGTGCATGGAGGAGAGCAGCATAGACCGTATCGTTTCCGCAGGATATTTTGAGGGGAGGAGTTCGGGTGATTCGGGAATTTCATGTAAAAAACCTTACCGCTTTTTCTGAGGCGGAACTCTCTTTTTCCAAGGGGTTGAATATCCTGGTGGGGGAGAACGGTACGGGGAAAAGTCACCTTATGAAAGCCCTGTATGCCCTTCTGTCGGTTTCCGCCGAGGAGGGGCGCAGGCATGAGAAGATTCCTCCCACAAAGGCCTTCCTTCAGGGGGCTTTGGCTCAGAAGCTTATAGGAGTTTTTCAGCCCGAGGCTCTTGGACGTTTGGCGAGACGATGTCGGGGGAGGGCTCGGTGCGAACTCTCTCTTCTCTTTGAAGATCCCTCGCAGAACATCTCTTGTAGTTTTGCCACGAACAGCAAGAGCGAAGTTCTGGTGGAAGATCTTCCCTCCCGTTGGATCTCCGGGGAATCCGTGTATATTCCTGCTCGGGAACTCCTTTCCATCTATCCCAACTTCGTTTCGGTTTACGAAAGGCATTATCTCGAATTTGAGGAGATTTGGAGAGATACCTGTCTCCTTCTGGGAAATGCCCCCCGGCGTACTCTCTCCAATGAAGAAAAAGAGGTGCGCTCTCTGCTTCTGGAGCCTTTGGAAAAGGGGATGGGGGGCACGGTGGTGCTTGATGCCAACGGCCGCTTCTATCTGAAAAAACCTGGCAGCAAGCTGGAGATGCACCTTGTGGCGGAGGGACATCGCAAGCTGGCCATGCTGGCACATTTGATTGCATCGGGGATTCTCCTGGAAAAGAATTCCTGCCTTTTTTGGGATGAACCCGAAGCAAACTGTAATTCCCGGCTTGTGAAGGTTATTGCAAGGAGCATGTTCGGCTTGTGTCAACAAGGCGTACAGATTATTGCTGCCACCCACGATCTCTTCCTTCTTCGGGAGCTGCAGATGCTTTCTCTGGGTTCTCCGGATCTCGGAGTGCGCTATTTCAGCTTTCACCCCCGGGATGAGGGAGTGCAGATTCTTCAGGGGGATTCCATGGAGGATGTGGGGGATATAGCGGCCCTTGACGAGGTGGTGGATCAATCGGATCGGTATCTCGGTTTTCTGGGGGAGGAAAGGCCGTGAAGACCCTGAAGTATACCGTGGATACTCTCTGTTTTATCTTCCCCTCGGATTGGATCGTGGCAAAATTCGATGATTGGGCCTACTATCGAAAACATTTTATCCGTATGGGAGACCGCATAAAGGCCATGGATCTTGTGGCTTTGGCTCCGGATAAAACCCTTTATCTGATCGAGTCCAAAGATTACAGGCACCATAAAAGAACCTCCTCGGAACCTCTGGTGGAGGTGCTTTTAGGAAAGGCTCTGGGAACTCTTGGTGCGTTGCTTCCCGCAAGCGTGCATGCCTCGAAGAGGCAGGAACGTGAGGAGGCGAGGGCCTTTCTCGAAGCCAGGAACATTCGCCTTGTGCTTCATCTGGAACAGCCTTTGCGAAAGAGCAAACTCTTTCCGCAATCCTTTGACAGGGTAAATTTGCTGGACGCTATGAAAAAACGTCTGAAGCCTTTGGATCCTCACCCGTGGGTTTGTTCCGGTGCCATTGCCCCTGGAGCTTCTCCTTTGTGGAGTGTCGAGGATGCGTGACGTTATTTGGCCAAAGGGTGCGCCATATGGAATGAGGCAAAGAGGTGAACCTGCTATGGCCGTATAGGCGATCCTCCTGGTTTTTCCTGGCTTCCCACAGATTTCGACAGAATCCCAAAGGAGCACCTTTTTATGATTTCCCGAAAACACAAGATCCTTAAAGAAAAATTCGGCTTCCATTCCTTTCGGGAGGGGCAGGCGGAGGTTATGGATGCCCTGCTTACGGGGCGGGATGCCCTGGCGGTGATGCCCACGGGGTCCGGAAAATCCCTCTGTTTTCAGATTCCCGCCCCAGTTATCTGCGGATAGAATCCTTTCTCCGCTCCCTTCCCTCCCGTCCC
>DAIPKP010000183.1:0-2352 GCA_036769705.1 Synergistaceae bacterium | reverse complement strand
AAGCTATGCTTTAGGTGGTGGGAGTATGTCACATAGAAGATGTTCGATTTGAGAATTTCACCTTCCCCCGCATCGGGGGTAATGCGCAAGCTGTAGTTCCCTTCGTTTATCTCGGTTTGGCCGAAAATATCCTCGGAACGGAGGGCTCCGTCCACGAATACCTTTACATCCAGGGAGTCCGTACTCCAGAGTACTGCGGCGCTGCCATCGAGAATCTTCTTTTTATTGAACTGGGTGGTGGAGGCGATGCGGTCGATTTCTTCCGCAAGCTCGTCGATTTCGAGCTGAATATAGCCCCGGTCCTGGCTGGTCAGGGTATCGTTGGCGGCCTGGACAGAAAGTTCCCGCATGCGCTGGAGAAGGGAATGAACGCCCTCCAGGGCTCCTTCCGCCGTCTGCAGCAGGGAAGCCCCGTCTTCCGCATTCCGTACCGCCTGGTCCAGCCCCCGCATCTGGGCCCGGATTTTCTCGCTTATGGCAAGTCCCGCAGCATCGTCCGCCGCCGTACAGATGCGAAGCCCCTGGGAAAGATGGCGGATGTTTTTCGCTATGCCTCTTTCGAGCCTCTTCATGGTATTGGTGGCAAAAAGAGCGGGGATGTTGGAAAATATACGCACGGATCTTCCTCCTGTGTGCTACGGATTTATGAAAATGGTTCATACATAAAGGAAAAAAGCAAAGAAAACATGTAGTTTTTTCGAGAGCCGCAAAGCCCTTTTAATTATCGACGTAATTTTCTTTTCCCTTTAGGTAAAAGCTTTCAAATTCTTCAGATTTCCTCCTCCTAATCCTTTTGAATCAAGATACCGATACAGAAAATGTCGGTTCTTTTTCCATGTTTGGAACTTTCTCTTTTCCGGCGGCCATGAAGGGCATAAATTTTTTGCGCCAATTCCCCATGAAATTGCTGTATAGTTGTAAAAAACAAAGATTGAGGTGAACTCCGTGGCACAAATCGAAACTTCCCGTTTTGGAACACTTACGTACAGCGAAGAAGACGTTCTTTCTTTTCCTCGGGGCATCCCCGGTTTTTCCTCTCTTCTCCGCTGGGTTGTTTCCGGGGAGGAGGAAAATCCCGTAAAATGGATTCAGAGTGTGGATGATCCCATGGTGGCGCTGCCTATCACGGCACCCCATCTCGTGCTGCCCGAATATAACGCCGCCATTTTTCAGGAGCAGCTCGAAGATTTGGACGCTCCTTCTTCCGAAGAGCTTATGATTGTGGTGGTGCTTACCATTCCTCCGGAAAAACCCTGGGATATGACGGCGAACCTCCGGGCTCCCATCGTCATTAACACCGCAAACCGCAAGGCCAAACAGGTCCTTCTGGATTCCGAAGAATATCCCATCCGATTCTACTGCTTCCCCGAGGAAAAGCGGGCTCTCTTTGCCCGAACCGCCCGGGAAAACCAGGCCTCCTCGGAAGGAGATCCGGAAAGCGTTTCAGCTCCTGCAGCGCCTTCCGGCCCCGAAGGGAAAGATTCCTGATGCTGGTGCTTACCCGGAAAAAGGGGGAGATTCTCGCCATAGGGGAGGATATCTTCATCTCCGTGGTGGACGTGCGGGGAGATTCGGTGCGCCTCGGTATCGAGGCTCCCAAGTCGATCCCCGTCTGGCGCAAGGAAGTGCTGGACGAAATTGCCGAGGAAAACCGCAAGGCTCTTCAGGGGGCTCCCTCGGCGGAAATGCTGCGCCAGCTCCTGGAAGGGGAGAAAAAGGAGTGATCTCCGGAACGGTGCTGTTCCAGAAGGACGCCGGATATTTTCGGGCCTTGCCATACTTTGCTGAAAAGAGGTGCCCCTCGTGATAAGCCATGAAGAACTACTTGAGAAAAACCTTGTCGCCCTGGCAAAAACACAACCTCGCCTTGCGGGGGAACTCAGAAAACATTTGGATGAAATTCTTGGAGGCAAGCTCCCTCAGCCTCTTCTTAAAGAAACATCCTCGGGGCATTGGATAAAAGGGCTGGGGGAATCTCCTTTTTTCCAGAAGGACGAAAATTTCGACTTCAAACGGGCGAAGGCCCCGGTGTACCTTCTTTTCGGTCTGGGGTATCCTCCCTATCTTTTCCGGATCCTTCGGGCCCTGCCTCAGGAGGCCCTGGCAGTGCTGGTGGTGGAGCCCACCCTGGAGGCTCTCCTCTTTACCCTCTCCCGCACCTCGGTTTTTCAGGCTCTTCCCCAAGGGTGCCGTATCTGCTTCCTCGTGGAAGATCGGCATGCTCTTCTCGACGAGGCCCTTCTCTGGACCCTGGTCCCCATGGGAATTTTCCCCGCCAAAAACCTTCACCTCATTGTGCATCCGGGGCAGGCCGAAGCGGTGCCTCAGCTGGGCTCCCTGGGAGAGGCTTTG
>DAIPKP010000074.1:4323-12757 GCA_036769705.1 Synergistaceae bacterium | reverse complement strand
GCTTTTCTTTGAAAAAACGTGGGGAAATCTCTTTGCAGAAGAATAAAAAAGGGCATCCTTCTTCTCCCGGGGGTTCTCTTTTTTTCAAGGAGTGAAAGCATGAAGGCGGATTTTTTGTGGCAACGTCTCGGTAAAGTGCCGCTGCTTCGAAAGCTTTTCCGAAAAACCGGTACCCCCGAAAAAAGTGCCGAGGAAACCCCGGAAGAGATTCGGGATTCCGAAGTTTCGGAGGAATCTCTCCTTTTCGATGATCTTTCTCCGGAAAGGAGCGGAGAAATCGAAGAAAAAGAGGACCTTCCGGAAGACGAAAAACCCTACAGGGAAGAGAAGAAAAAATTCTTTTCTCCCAAAGGAATTCTCCGGATTCTCTTTCTCATAGCTCTCCTCCTTTTTGGAGTGGCTTCCTGGAAATTTGCCCGGAACCTCTTTCGGGATCCCCTGGGGCCGGATCTTCGGAATCTCTCCAAAAAGGAGGAGAGCCTCTACTGCCCTCTGGGATTTCCTCTTCGGGGGTGGCCTCTTTCTCAGGAGTTCAAAGCTCTGGGAGTCGTTTTTTCCCGGGACGCGGAAGGGCTTTTCCAGGGGAACTCCGATAAGCTGGAAATTCTCGTCTCCAGTAGCGATGCGGGAATAATTCCTCTTTATCTCGCGGTAAAGGATAAAAGGATTCCCGTGAAATGGGGTCTGGGAGTATCCGCTTCGAAGGAAAAGCTTCTCGAAATTCTGGGGAAACCCTGGAAACGTTCGGGAGATGCTTTTGTCTACGGCGATACCTGGGGGAATCTCCTCATTTACGAAATCAGCGGCGATATGGTCTATCGGGTGGAACTGCGTTATCCCGGAGGACTTATTTTGGAGGAATAAAAAAACTTTGGTTCGCACGGTTGACCAAAACCCCGGAAAACGAGAGAATGTACGTTATGTGTCGTATTGTTTGCGGCCCCGAAAGGAGGGAACGGAGTGTCCGATCTTTTTGCCATGGATGCGAGCCCCCGGAATGCAAAGGAAAGCATAAAAATCATAGGTGTGGGAGGGGGAGGCAACAATGCCCTGAACCACATCATTCGGAGTGGGCTCAAGGGAGTGGAGTTCCTTGCCGCCAATACGGATGTGCGTAACCTGGAGCAATCTGCGGCGGAAACCCGTATCACCCTGGGGCAGAATCTCACCAAAGGCTTGGGAGCCGGAGGCAATCCCCTGGTAGGAGCTTCCGCGGCCAAGGAATCCTCGGATGTTATAAAAAACCACCTGAAGGGAGCGGACATGGTTTTCCTCACCGCAGGCATGGGAGGCGGAACGGGAACCGGAGCCTCTCCCGTTATCGCGAGCATCGCCAGGGATCTCGGCATCCTGGTGGTGGCGGTGGTTACCCGGCCCTTTTCCTTCGAAGGAAAAAAACGGATGGATCAGGCCATGGAGGGCATCCGGCAGCTTCGGGAGCAGGTGGATGCCTTTATCATGATCTCCAACGACCGGCTTCTGGCGCTGGCGGAAAAGAACGACTCCCTTCTTGCCATGTTTGCCATGGCGGATGACGTTTTGCGCCAGGCGGTGCAGGGGGTCTCCGACCTCATCCTCCGCCCCGGCAAGATCAACGTGGATTTTGCGGACGTCCGGTCGGTGATGACCGATGCGGGAATAGCTATCATGGGCATCGGAAGAGCCTCCGGAAAGGATCGGGCTCTTGCGGCGGCGGAAACCGCCCTTCGAAGCCCCCTCATGGAAGTTCCCATGAAGGGTGCCAAGGGGGTGCTTTTCAATATCACCGGCGGTCCGGATATGTCGCTTCACGAGGTCTATGCGGTTTCGGACGTGCTCTCCGGAGCGACCCACGAAGAGGCTAACGTTATCTGGGGACATGTGCAGGACGGCTCCATGGAGGACGAGGTGGAAGTTACCGTCATCGCCACGGGATTTCCCGACGACTACATGCAGAGCTGCGAGGAAAACCGGGATTTCGCCCTTCTCGGAGAGAAGCGGCCTCCTCTCCTCAACAAAGCGAAAATCCACCAAAAAAAGCAGCAGCAGCAGGAAGAACCGGATGTCTCGGTATCCAAAAACGGCATTCTTCGGAGGCCTCACAGGGATCATTCCTGAATCGAGTCCGGGGGCGATCCGGGAGTACTTGACAAAGAACCCGAAAATGGCGTATAACTAAGCGAAATTTTTCCGGTGAAAGGCATACAAAATGCGACGAGTAAAAACTTTCTCTTTTAACGATTATACTCGGAACTTTTTCTTTTTTACCAGCGCGGGTCCCCCTCGAGGGGCCGGCGCCTAGCGGCGTTGGCACTTCCGAGCCGGGGTCCCGCAAATTTGCGGGACCCCGGTTTTTTTTATTTGTCCTTTTCCGGAAGATGGAAAAAATTCATAGGAGGCGAGACGAGATATGACCATGAGACGAGACGCGCAGCAGCTGGATCTTCTGAAACAAACCGTAAACCGGGTGTGGAACCGGGTTCCCCTTTATCGGAAACGGATGGAAGAATGGGGGGTCGCTCCCGGGGATATTCGTTCTCTGGAGGACGTGGCAAAACTTCCTCTCACCAGGAAAGCGGATTTACGGAACGCCTATCCCACGGGGCTTCTGGCCTGTAATCCCGAGGAGCTTGTACGTTTTCACGCCTCTTCGGGAACCACGGGAAAACCTACGGTAGTAGCCTATACCGCGGGGGATCTCGAAGCGTGGAACGATATGATGATGCGAGGACTTCGCCTTGCGGGAATTACCTCCAGAGATGTGGTGCAGATCTCCTACGGATACGGACTTTTTACGGGGGGACTCGGTTTTCATCAGGGAGTCGAAAAGCTGGGGGCCACGGTTATTCCCGCCTCTGGAGGATTTTCGGAGCGTCAGATCATGCTTATGGAAGATCTGGGGACCACCGTTCTTTGCTGCACGCCCTCTTATGGCCTGCACCTGGCGGAAATTTTGCGAAAACAGAAAAAAAGCCTTCCCCGACTGCGCCTCGGCATATTCGGAGCGGAGCCCTGGACCGAGGGAATCCGAAAACGTCTCGAGGAGGAACTCGGAATTCTCGCCCTGGATGTCTACGGGCTTTCCGAGATGATGGGCCCCGGAGTGGGAATGGAATGTCCCGCCCGACAAGGCCTGCACCTCTGGGATGATCATACCCTGGTGGAGATTCTCCATCCCGAAACGGGGGTTCCCCTGCCTCCGGGAGAGGAGGGGGTGCTGGTTCTCACGAGCCTCACCAAGGAAGCTCTTCCTCTGCTCCGCTACTGGACGGGAGACCGTACCCGGATTCTTCCGGGTCCCTGCTCCTGCGGAACCGAAGGCACCCGGATCGAGCGTATTCGGGGAAGAACGGACGACATGCTCATTCTGCGGGGGGTCAATCTCTTTCCCTCCCAGATCGAAGTGGCTTTGGGAAGGGTCTCGGGGCTCTCGCTTCACTATCTCATCGAGGTTCAGGGAGGAGAAACCCTTAGGGAGGTGCGGGTTCTCTGCGAGGCCTCCGAAGCGGTGGAGGCGGGGGAGCGGAAAAAGCTGGAGCGCCTGGGGCAGGAGGCCATGCATCAGATCACGGGATTGCGCATACCTCTTTCGGTCTGTCTTCCCGGCGCGATCCCTCGTTCCGAAGGAAAGGCCCAGCGTGTCCGTCGGGTAGCCTGAGAAGCGCCGAAGGGCTCCACATATGCCATGGGCGGGCACCGAGGCCCGCCCATGGATACCCTATCTTTCGGGAAAAATCCCCCTTCAGGATCTCCTCCGTTTCCGCTTTCGCTGCCAGCCCCAGTAACCGAGGCATATGCAGAGGCAGGCTCCCAGGGTAGCGTAGGTGATGGTATGGAGATGTTCTTCCAGAAGAGCCCGGTTATCTCCCAGGAAATATCCGAGAAACGCCAGGATCACCACCCAGATTCCCGCTCCCAGGGCGGTGAAGAGTGTGAAGATGCCGAGGGGCATCCGGGCGATACCCGCAGGAAGCGAAATCAGCTGCCGTATCCCCGGAATGAGGCGTCCCACGAAGGTGCTGATGTGTCCATGTTTGGCGAAATAGGCGTCCGCCCGCTCCAGGGCTTCGGAGGAGACGAAGAAATACTTCCCGTAACGTTCGAAAAAAGGGCGTCCCAACTTCAGAGCTATCCAGTAATTGAAAAAGGCTCCCAAAAGACTTCCCCCGATTCCCGCAAGAATCACCAGAACCAGGTTCATCTCTCCCGAGGCGGCGAGAAATCCCGCGGGGGGAATCACGATCTCGCTGGGAAAGGGAAAAAAGGAGGATTCCACCAGCATGAGAAAGAGAATCCCTCCATATCCCATAAAACCGATGGTATCCACGAGCCACGAGGCGATTTCCGCTAGCATAAAGCTTCCTCCCTGAATAAAGATTCCCGAGTCCCGCACGGAAACGGGCCGGAGCATATTATACTCTAGAAATACTCTGGAAAAAGCTCTTCTCCTGATATACTTTACCCGGAGAAGAAGAGAGTCGTGTCTTTTTACGTTTTATGCAAAAAACGAACATGAGATTTAAAAACATGCGGGAGGTTCCGAAATGTGGAAAAAGAGGATTTTTTGGATATGCCTGGCGCTGCTCGGTGCGGGGATGTTGCTGGGAAGGGCTTTCCCCGTAAGGGCGGAAGAATCTTCGGGAGGAATTGCCCAGGCCCTGGACTACGAACAGCAGATTGCGACAAAGGAGCGGGCTCTTCGGGAAGAGCACGAAAAGGCTATGAAAACGCTCTTTTTCCGGGTTTACGGAACCATGTGGGAAAACAAAAAAATGGAAAACCGCCTGGAAATGGCTCTTCAAACCGCCATGGAGGAAGTTCAGGAGGAATATGTTTTCGAAAACCTCCGCATGGTAGATGCGGAGTTCCAGAAAATCTTCGTGGACCAGGTAATCGATCGCTTCGCTCTCCGATTCTCTCCGGAATGGGAGAGCTTTCTCGAAGCTCTCATGGACTCTCTGGCTTCTTCCCTGGAAAGAGATCTGCGGCTCTTCGCGGAAGAACTTCGGGCTCTTCGGATGGAAGAGGCCCGCTATCTTCCCGGAGTGGCCCGGCTCGGGGAACTCCTGCTGCCCGGGCTTCGCAAGGCCGGAACGGATACCATGGGAACCGTCTCTCTTCCTCTTCTTGCGGGAGCCGTGGACAGCCTGGCGGTAAGCGCCACGGGGCTCGTTGTGGCGGTGGCGCTTCGTAAAGTGTTGCAGAGCCGGATACGGAATTTCCTGCTGAAACGTACGGGAAAGGCGGCGGGGAAAAAGGTGCTCGCCCTCGCCGGAGGGCCCTGGATGGTGGGGATTTTCGCTCTCTGGACCGCCTGGGATGTGGGAACCTTCGTTCTCGATGTCTCCACCCTGGACGTAAAGGTGCAGGAGGAGCTTACGGGAGCTTTTTCCGAAGCCTATGCCGAGCGATGTCCCCGGGAAATGTGGGATACCCTGGCTCCGGGAGTGCGGGAACAGTATGAACTCGCAGCGATTACCATGAAGGACTTCGATCGTAAAGTGGAGGCTCTCTCCACCTCCCGGGCCTACATGGAGGCGGTACAAGCCCTTCCTCTTCAGGAGCAGGAGCGGGTGGCGGGGGAGCTGGTAATCCTGGAACGGGAAACCGCCCTTCCCCTCTCGGTTTTGGCGGAGCAGCTCACGCCCTTTCTGGTGGTCATGAACGAAAGCCATATCTACGATTTGGCCTCCATGCTCCGGGAAATGTCCCCCAGGAATACCGTAGCCTGGATCGGAGCGGGAGGAGACGAGCTCTTCTCCCTCTGGAGAAGCGTACCGCCGTCGCTCTGGAAATCTTTCGAGCCCTCCCCCGAGGCGGTCTCCCTCTTCCAGTGGTTCTCCCTGCGGAAACCTCAGGAGCGCAACCTCCTGGTGCAGCTTCCCCGGGAATCGGTGCTCTGGATCTTCGAGGAGCTTTCTCCCCTGGATCAGATCCGGCTTTTCCGCAATGCCGCCAAGCCCGAAGACGTGGCGGAGGAGGTGGAGCGCCTCAAACGCCTTCCCTCGGGGCAGAGAAAGCCCTTTGGCATGGCCTCGAAAGTTCTCACTCTCTGGGATACCGGAGTGGCCTTGGTAAGTCTTCTGCCCCTCTGGCTCAAGATGCTTCTCGGAGGAATAGTCGGTTTGTGGCTGTTCCGGATAGGAAGACGAATTCTGTTTGCAAGGAGACGACGATAGTATGAAGCAGCGAGAAACGCGGGAAGAAAAACTTCTGCTTACCACGGGCCCCGAGGGCTGCCCTGAAAATGCCCGGATACTGGGGCCCGTCTGGGGAGCTTGTGTTCTCAGCCGCTCGGTGGTAAAGGATTTCAGCTCCGCCCTGCGCAACATGGCAGGGGGAGAGCTGGGAGCCTATACGAGCTTGCTGGATGACGCTCTGGGACGTGCCATGGATCGTCTCGAAAACCGGGCTGCCGCCATGGGGGCCCAGGGGGTGAGCTCCATACGCATCGCCACGCCGGAAGTCTCCGGAGGTGCTGCGGAGGTAGTGGTGATGGGAACCGCCTGGAGCAGAACCGAAGGGCGGTAATCCGCAAGATACATTGGGTGAAGATGAATAACGCCCATCAGGGCAGGCACGGGGGCCTGCCCCTACCGTGGAATAATAATTTTGAAGGGGCGGGTATATTGCCGGTTTCGGTAGGGGCGGGGCTTTGTCCCCGCCCTGATATGCTATTCTTCCCGAGGAAGAAGTCCCTTGGCCCGGTAAATTGTGGCGGCATGTTCCCAGAGTTTGGGATAATTTCGCAAAAAGAGAACTCCCGCCAGCACGCAGATAACGCCGCCGCTTCCCAGGGTAAGAGGAGCTCCCAGGTGCGATGCGGTCCATCCCGTTATCAGGCTGCCGAAGGGAGAAATTCCCATGACGGAAATGATATAGAGGCTCATGATCCGGCTTCGCTTATTTTCCTCCACGAGAGTTTGAAGAAGGGTATTGCAGGAAATCAGGAGGGAAACCATACCGAACCCGATGAGTCCCATGAGGGGCAGGGAAAGAAGGAACCAGCGGGAGGCGGAAAAAAGGGTTATCCCCGTGCCGAAAAGACAGGCCGCTATTCCCAAAGTTTTCCCCAGACCCACCGGAGAGGGGCGCATGGCAAGGCGTATGGAGGCTATGAGGGCTCCCACGCCGGTGGCTCCCAGGAGAAATCCCAAACTCTTGGGGCCTCCCTGCAGAATGTCCCTCGCGAAAATGGGGAGCATCACCAGATAAGGTAAGCCGCAGATGCTCAGCACCACCAGGGTAAGGAGGATCGCCCGGATGGGGGGATTGTGCCAGGCATAGCGAATTCCTTCCCCCACGCGTTCCCCGATGGAGGTGTTCTCCTCCTCTTTTTCTTCCTTCTTTCTCGGAGGAATGCGCATCATCAGCAAAGCCGTCAGAGACGTTCCGTAGGAAAGGGCGTTGGCGAGAAAGCAGATGGCTTCTCCCGCTGTAGCGATAACCACTCCCGCCAGGGAGGGGCCCAGAAGGCGGGCTGAATTGAAGAGGGAGGAATTCAGGGCGATGGCGTTCCCCACGTCTTCCGGGCGATCCACCATGTGCACCACGAAGGATTGCCGGGCAGGAACCTCGAAGGCGTTCACCAGGCCGAGAAAGATGCTCAGGAGAAGAACGTGCCAGTAGGCCACCGTACCCGTAAAGGTAAGCAGGGCCAGAAGAAAGGCCTGCAGAGTGCTCAGAATTTGGCAGATAATAATGGTCCGCTTCAAATCCCAGCCTTCCAGCAGAGCTCCCGCGAAGAAACCGAGAAAGAGCACCGGAATCTGTCCCGCGAAGTCGATCATTCCCAGATGCAGGGGGGAGTTGGTAAGGCGGTAGATAAGCCAGCTCATGGCCACGCGCTGCATCCAAAGACCCACGAGGGAAACCGCCTGGCCCGTAAAAAAAAGCCGGTAATTGCGGTATCGAAAAGCCCGGAGCATATGATGGGCGGTCCAGTTTTTGGGTAAAAGTACGTCCGGAGCGAAGCGGCGGGAGGCTGACATGAAAACCGTCCTTTCTTGAGAAGGGAAGTTTCTTGTTGTTGTGGATGTTCTTATTCATGCCGAAGTATACCAAAAAAGAAAGCATCTCCCACGGTCCAATCCGGGGGAGATGCAAAACCTAACATCCACAGATTACACAGATTTCACAGATTAAGAAACAGAAAGCCGGGTTCGGTTTTTGATGTTAAGCTTCGGTTTTTAAGTGTTAAGGTTCGGTTTTCAAATCTGCGTAATCTGTGTAATCTGTGGATATGAAGGTTCGGTTTTTGATGTTAGGCTTCGGTTTTTAGGTGTTAAGGTTCGGTTTTCAAATCTGTGTAATCTGTGTAATCTGTGGATATTAAGTTTTAGTTTTTGATGTTGAGCTTTTGTTTTTAGCCTTGCGCCATCCGCATCATCTGCGGATATAAGGCTTCGGTTTTTAGGTGTTAAGGTTCGGTTTTCAAATCTGTGTAATCTGTGTA
>DAIPKP010000074.1:0-4223 GCA_036769705.1 Synergistaceae bacterium | reverse complement strand
TATTAAGTTTTAGTTTTTGATGTTGAGCTTTTGTTTTTAGCCTTGCGCCATCCGCGGAAAGCTCCTCTCAGACCTTTTCGTAAAGCTTCTCTTTGGGAGCAATCCCGGACATCTCGGAAACGTCAAAGGCTTTCCTGTCCAGAAACTCCTCTCTCTTTCCCTTGTTCCACTGGGATATGGGGGTCAAAAATCCTACCACTCGAGAATAAACCTCGCAACGGGTGCGTTCTCTTTGTTCCATCTTTATCTCTCCTTTCCACATATGATCCGGAAAAGTTCCTCCCGCATCATTCCTCTCACTCCCGCAGCAGAACCTTTTCCGCATAGGGTACCGCAATCTTTCGAAACGCTTCCATCTCGGCCCTCGTAAAGGTACGCTCTTTTTCCAGAGAAGGATCCAGGGTTTTGCCGGGGCGGAAACGCTGAAGAACCCAGAGGGGCACTCCCCGAACCCATTGGCCCAGGTCTTCCAGAATTTCCGGAGAGTGAAACCGGGGCACCAGGGTGGTGCGGCATTCGAAAGAAACCTTTCCTTTTCTAAGTATCTCCAGCGAAGCCGCCACTTTCTCCCGGGATCCGGGGAAACCCGAAAGACGATCGTAGTTTTCCGGCGACGTCTTTACGTCCATAGCCAGATACTCCACAAGATTTTCCTGCAGAATCGCTTCCAATCGTTCCGGAAAGGAGCCGTTGGTATCCAGCTTTATCAGAAAACCCATCTCTCGGACCTTTCGGAGGAATTCGGGAAGATCCTTCTGGAGAAGCGGCTCTCCGCCGGTAATGCACACGCCGTCCAGAATATTTTTCCGGCTTTCCAGAAATTCCCAAAGAGAAGAAAGATCTTCCTCCTCTTGGGGGTCCGGAAGAGGAATCAGCTCGGTATTGTAGCAATAGGGACAACGGAAATTGCATCCCCGGGTGAAGACGATACAGGCGAGGCGATCCGGGAAATCCAGGAGCGTCGTTTTTTGGAGGCCTCCGATATACATGAAATCACTTCTGCCGAACTTCTTCGGAGTTTTCCGTCACCTTATCCGGGGTATATCCTATCTCCTCATCGCAAAGAGGACAGAATTCGTGTTCCCCCGGAATATACCCGTGAATGGGGCATATGCTGAAAGAGGGGGTGATGGTGTAGTAGGGCAAATGGAAATTTTCCGCAATTCGCCGCACCAGGCGTTTGGTGCTCTCCCCGGAGGGCATGCGTTCTCCTAGAAAACCGTGAAACACGGTGCCTCCGGTGTACAGTGTCTGAAGCTGATCCTGGAGGTAGAGGGCCTCGAAAATATCGTCCGTAAAGCCCACGGGGAGCTGGGAGGAGTTGGTGTAGTAGGGCTCCGCATCCCGTTCCAGGCACGCCTCCTGGTTGGCGCAGATAATGGCGTTGCCGAAAAGATCCCGGTCGATTCGGGCGAAGCGGTAGGAAGTTCCCTCCGCGGGAGTGGCCTCCAGGTTGTAAAGGTGTTCCGTTCCTTCCTGAAATTCCAAAAGTTTTTCTCGCATGGCTTTCATAATCCGGCCCGTGAAGGCGATCCCTTCCTGGGTGGTGAGATCCGTATCCAGGAAGTTTCGCACCGCTTCGTTCATGCCGTTCAAACCGATGGTGTTGAAATGGTTGTTCCAGTAATGGCCGCTGGTCTCCTTGATATTCCGGAGATAGAACTTGGAGTAGGGATAAAGGTTTGCCTCGGTAAGGCGTTCCAAAATCTTGCGTTTGATCTCCAGGCTCTCCTTGGCGATCTCCATGAGAGCGAAGGTGCGCTCGATAAACTCTTCCTCCGTCCGGGAGAGATGTCCTATCCTGGGCATGTTGAGGGTTACCACGCCGATGGAACCTGTCATGGGATTGGAGCCGAAAAGGCCTCCTCCCCGTTTGCGCAGTACCGCATTGTCCAACCGAAGGCGGCAGCACATGCTCCGCACGTCGTCGGGATTCATGTCGGAGTTCACGAAATTGGAAAAATAGGGGATGCCGTACCGGGCGGTCATCTCCCACACCGGAGCGAGGACCTCGTTATCCCAGTCGAAATCGTTGGTAATATTGTAGGTGGGAATGGGGAAGGGGAAGACCTTGCCCGTGGCGTCTCCCTCCAGCATTACCTCCGCGAAGGCCCGGTTGACCATGTCCATTTCCTTCTGAAAATCTCCGTAAACCCGGTCGATGGGGTTGCCCCCCACGATGGCGGGGAGTTTTGCCAGAGAAGAAGGCACTGAGAGATCCATGGTGATATTGGTGAAGGGCGTCTGGAACCCCACCCGGGTAGGAACGTTGAGATTGAAGACGAACTCCTGCAGGGCCTGCTTCACATCCCGGTAGGAGAGATTGTCGTAAGCGATGAAAGGGGCCAGAAGGGTGTCGAAGTTGGAAAAGGCCTGGGCTCCTGCGGCTTCCCCTTGCATGGTATAGAAAAAGTTCACGATCTGCCCCAGGGCGGTGCGGAAATGCTTGGGAGGGCGGCTGCCGATTTTCGTCTGCACCCCGGTAAAGCCGTTCATGAGAAGATCCTGAAGATCCCATCCACAGCAATATACCGAAAGGTTGCTTAAATCGTGAATATGGAGATCCCCGGAAAGATGAGCCTCCCGGATCTCCTTGGGGTAGATTTCATGCAGCCAGTACTGACTGGTGATCTCCGAGGCGATATAGTTATTCAACCCCTGGAGGGAATAGCTCATGTTGCTGTTCTCGTGAACTTTCCAATCCAGCTTTTTCAGATACTTCTGCACCAAATCCGCTGCGCCTTCGAGCAGTTTTTTGGTATCCCGAAGCCGGGCATGCTGCTCCCGGTAGAGGATGTAGGCCTTGCCCACCTCCGCATAGCCCCCTTCGATGAGGAGCTTTTCCACCAGGTCCTGCACCTGCTCCACCGTGGGGATATGGTTTTCGTCGAAGAAGATGCCGAGGTACGAAATGGTTTTGTTGGTGATCTCCTCGGCTACCGCCTCTTCCTTGGAGACTCCCGCGGCGTGGGCTGCCTTTTTTACGGCATCCCATATCTTTTGACGATGAAAAGGAACTTGTTGCCCATCCCGCTTGCGTATAAACCCTGGGTTCATGGATATTTTTCTCCTTATACGGTAAACTTGCCAGAAGCGCCTCCGGAAAATTCCGAAGGGAACTCTCTCTCTTGAATCCTTTCCGATGGTATCAAAGAGGGGGCTTTCTTTCCAGAGACCTGAGCACTATATATGGTGGTTTGTTTCGAAAAGAACACAATATATGTGGATATCTTGGTGGATATCCTGTGGATAGGCCGGAGGAGAGAAGAAAAAATCCAAGGTAAGAGCGCTTTTCTTTTTCCTTCTTCTCAAATTGCTGGTACAATGCTTTGGAGGAATCTAAAATTTTCAAATCCCTGGGATATTATGACAGATTATGAAAAAAACCTTCCTTCTCTTCCGACGTTGTTTCAACGGCGATATGTGCCTTGTAGAAATGAAAATAATCCGGCGGCGGGAAGCTTTCGGGCTTCTCCAGTCCATGTGAGGTGACCTTCCCGTGCAGGTACCCCTTTCGAGTGCCCAGATTCTAGAAGAAGATATTCAGGCGGTGGTAGATACCCTTCGATCCGGACGGATCGCTCTGGGCCCTCAGATTCGCGCTTTCGAGGAAGAAATTGCCGCTCGAGCGGGGGTTTCTCACGCCGTGGCCTGTTCCAGCGGTACTGCGGCGTTGCATATTCTTCTGGAGGCTTCCGGCATAGGTCCCGGAGACGTGGTGCTCACCACTCCCTTCAGCTTTGTGGCCAGCAGCAACGTGCTGCTCATGCTCGGAGCGATTCCCTGCTTCGTGGATATTTCCCGAAGCACCCTCATGCCCTCGGTTCCCGATGTGGAGCGGGCTTTGGCCAGACTTCGCTCGGGAAGCTGCGTTCTTCCCGGAGAATCCGCTCCCTGCGATTTTTCCCGAGTCAAGGGAATGCTTTTCGTGGATGTTTTCGGCATGCCCGCTCCCTGGGAGGAGCTCGACCTTCTCGCCCGGCAGGAGGGGCTGCTTCTCTTCGAAGATAGCTGTGAAGCTTTGGGAGGCCGACTGGAAGGACGATCCTGCGGCAGCTTCGGCGTAGGAGGAGCCTTTGCCTTTTATCCCAACAAACAGATCACCACGGGAGAAGGCGGGGTGGTGGTTACGGAAAATCCGGAAATCGCCTCTCTCTGCCGTTCCCTCATCAATCAGGGCCGGGATGACAGCGGCACCTGGCTTTCCCATGTGCGGCTGGGGT
>DAIPKP010000182.1:0-2375 GCA_036769705.1 Synergistaceae bacterium | reverse complement strand
ACCGCCTGGGGAGAGATGCCATTATTCTTTCTTCGAGAAGCGAGGATAGGGGTGGGTTCCTCGGATTTTTCCGCCGAAAGGCCCTGGTAGTTACTGCGGGTCTTTTGGAAGAGGATGGACCTTCGGGAAGGTTGAGAGAGAAAGAGGATCCTTCCGAAAGAATCATGGCTTTTCAAAGGCTTCTTGAGGTGAAAAATGCAGTTAAAGAAGCGTTTTCGAATACTTCCGGAACCTCTTCCGAAGGAGAAATCGGTCGAGGGCGGAGTCCCTCTGAAAGGCCTGAAGAAACCAGAAAAACTTCTTCTGTGAATACCGAAGGGGTATCCTTTGCTTTTTCCGACATGGCTCGTCAGCTTGCATCTAAAGAAGGCACCCTCTCTTCCATTCCCGGAAAGGATACTGAGGAACATCAGAAAATCAAGCATGAAATAGAAGAGATTCGGGGCATGCTTCATACAATCCTCGAACGATTCCCTCAGGAAGAAAAGAGAGTTTTGCCTACAGCCGCTCCCTTGCTTTCGCCGAATCGGGAGGATGAAAGAAAAAAAGAAGCCCTTCCGGAGAAACCTCTTGCCGATTCTGCTTCCAATGATCCCTCTTCCGATCCTCTTTTGACGGCTTTGCTTGCTCAGGATCTCGATACTGGAAAGGCCCACCGCCTTGTTCAGGATTTCCGGAGCTCCCAGATGGGGGTGCCTTTTCCCCGATGGCTTGGTTCACGAATTCCCGTAAAGGGAAAGAATACCCAGGAAGCCCTGGGAGGGAAGAAAGCCTTGTTCGTAGGGCCTACGGGAGTTGGGAAAACCACTACCATTGCCAAGCTCGCAGCTATTTTCTCCTTGTGGGAAAAGAAAAGCGTTCTTCTCCTTACCGCAGATACCTATCGTATCGCTGCGGTGGAGCAACTTAAAATGTATGCCCGCATACTGGGAGTTCCTTTTAGAGTTATCCAGGACCCCGGAGAGGCCTCGGACATTCTCGAAGAGTACGAGGGAACGGACATCGTTCTTATCGACACTGCGGGGCGTTCCCAGAAAGACGGCGGGAAAATGGAGGAGCTCGAAACGCTCTACCGTTCTCTGGAGCCGGATGCGGTGCATCTCGTTTTAGCGGCAAACATGAAAAGCCGGGATATGGAAGATGTATTGCAGCGTATGACGGTACCCCTTTCCAGCCTGGTCTTCACCAAGCTGGACGAAACTCTTTCTTTTGGAACACTTTTAGGGGTTCTTCTCGATACGGAGCTTCCCATGTCTTTTCTGACCGCAGGGCAGAATGTACCTAATGATATCGATGTGGCAGATCCCTTTGCTTTTGCCCAACTTTTTGCCGGAGGTGATGCTCGTGTTTCCTCTTCCTAAAAACAGTGAACAGACATTGCCTTCGGAGCCTCTTCAGGAACCTTCTCAGGTGTCCCGTCCTCTTCTGGAATATTTTGGCAATGATCAGGCGGCTTCCTTGCGCCAGTTTGTCTCGGAAAAACCCGAATCTCCTGAGGAAGTTAGGCGAGGCCGTTCTCTTGCGATTTTAAGCGGCAAGGGAGGGGTGGGGAAAACCAATATTGCGGTGAATCTCGCTCTCGCAGCGGGGCAGGAAGGGGCTCGGGTAGTGGTGCTCGATGCGGATCTGGGCCTTGCGAACGTGGATATCCTTTTCGGCATGATGCCTCGCTATAATTTGAGCCATGTCATTACCGGAGAAAAAAGCCTCGAGGATATTATCGTCACGGTGGATGAAAACGTCAAAGTTATCCCTGGAGGAGCGGGAATTCAAGCTCTTGCAGAGTTGGATCCCTATCGGCGAGAAGAGCTTCTTCAAAAATTCGCAGCCCTTGAACGCACGGAAGATTTTCTCCTCGTGGATACCGCTGCGGGGATTTATGAAAGCGTACTTTCCTTTGCCCTTGCGGTGGAAACGGTTCTTCTTGTTACCACTCCGGAGCCGACGTCCATCAGGGACGCTTACGGAGTTCTCAAGGCTCTTTCCCGTACCGGAGAGGGAGCGAAAAAGGATGTGCGTCTTCTTGTCAATATGGCGTACAATGAAGAGGATGCGCAATCCGTAGCGGAAAGAATTCAGATGGCGGCAAATCAATTCCTGGAGATGACTGTCCCCTATGTAGGGTATGTCCCTTGGGATCCCAATATCCGGAAGGCAGTACAGAAACGCCGTCCCTTTTATCTTTCGTATCCGTCCACAGGGGCTTCGAAGGCTCTGTCTTCTATCGCTCGAAGGCTCTTTTTTTCTCAGGAAA
Source organism: Synergistaceae bacterium (assembly GCA_036769705.1). Taxonomy (GTDB): domain Bacteria; phylum Synergistota; class Synergistia; order Synergistales; family Aminiphilaceae; genus DAIPKP01. Next base: position 121 of record DAIPKP010000182.1, on the reverse strand, counting down.
TCCAAAAGGAGAGAACCTCCTCTTTTCCAGAAACTGGAGGAATCCGAGAATTTTTTCTTCGATTGATCAAGAAAAGATAAGTAAGGAGGGGGCTTTTTGGCTGAGCCGAAAGAGGGAAATG
>DAIPKP010000073.1:0-12872 GCA_036769705.1 Synergistaceae bacterium | reverse complement strand
TCCCCGGTATTTACGGTGAAGTTCCAGCGCTTCTTCGTAGATGGCTTCCTTCTTCGTCACGTTCTCTTCGCCTCGTCTTCCTTGAAATTGCGTAACCGAATTGCACAAACCCCGCAACATAACGCAGGTTCTATAAAATGCTTTCTATTCGCTATAAGCATACAAAGGAGATTCCAAAAAGAAAACCCCTTCGTACATAAAGAATCTTTTTGTACACTTTTGTTCATTCCATGAGGAAAATTCCGATTTTGCGTTTTTACCCCCGCCTTTTTCCGCCAGATCGAGAACACAAGAGAGCCGGCAAATTCTCCGAAAAGAATCCGCCGGCTCTCTGTAATTTTGAAAAAAGGAAAACGTTCTTTTCCGGAGTGCCCTTTTTTCAGTTCCTACTGCAACATTCGTAAAGTTCGGGCCGCCGATCCGTGAAAACAGGAATTTTTTTCCGAATTTCCTCTGCCCGGCAAGGATCGATCTCCGCAGAGAGAAAGCCCTCCTCCTCTCCGAGTTCTCCCACAATCTCTCCCCAGGGATCGATAATCATGGAGTGCCCGAAAAACGCAGTATTTCCATCTTTTCCCATACGATTGCAGGCCACCACGAACATCTGGTTTTCGATAGCCCTGCTTATGAGGAGATTGCGCCAATGTTCCAACCGGGGGTGAGGCCATTCGGCGCAGACGAAAAGCACTTTGATATTCCTCAAAGCAAGCGTTCGGATAAGTTCGGGAAAGCGAATATCGTAACAGATGACACCGCCGCAGAGGTGGCCGTCAAAAACGAAGGTAGCGGTTTTGCTTCCTCCCTTGAGATAAAGGTGTTCCTCCATAAGTTGAAAGAGGTGGATCTTGTCGTACCGGGCCAGCTCTTCTCCTCTTCGGTCAAAAACATACATGGAATTGTAAACACCGGATTCTTCGAGATTCGCCACGGAACCCGCCACGAGATTGATGTCGCATTTCCTCGCAAGCGGAGCGATCTCCTCTCGAACCCGGGCTCCTCCGACATCCGCGATTTCCCGGATGTTGGCAAGGGAATATCCGGTATTCCACATCTCCGGCAAAACGATAACGTCCGGATTTGTTCGAGAAGCTCGCTCTATCCGCTCCTTCACGGCCCGAAAATTTTCTTCGGGCTTCCCCAAAACCACGGGCATCTGAATCAGGGTAATTTTCACGGCACTTCTCCTTTTGATCTTCTTTAGGTTTTCCAACACTCAAAAAACGTATCCGAAAACTTTCGATTTTCCACTGTTTTTTCTCACCCCGGCACAACGGGAAACTCCCGCGGAGGGCAATTTCTCAAAAGATTTTTCAGGGAAGAAGCACGTACATCTTTACGGGACGCCCCACATGCTGATAGGCGCTCCTGGTAACCGCCTTTCCCGAAGCCACGAGAAACTCGAGATATCGCCGGGCGGTAACCCGGGACACTCCGGTGCGCTCCGCCACCTCGTTGGCACTGCAAGGCTCCGGACAGGCCCGAAGAACCGAAAGCACCTGTCCCAATTTCTCCTCGTGGAGCCCCTTGGGAAGAAGAAGCTCCTTTCCCCGCCTTCTCCGGAAAGCGAGGGTATCCAGGGCTTCCTGATCCAGGCTTTTTCCGTCTTCGAAGGATCTGGAATAATGCACGTAGGCCTCCAGAGCGATGCTGTAGCGCTCGAAGGAAAAGGGTTTTACGAGATAATCGAAGGCTCCGTTCCGGAGCATGCTCTGCACCACGTCGGGCTCCGAAGCGGCGGTAACCGCAATAACATCCACGGAACACCGGGTACGCCGGATTTCCCGGAGCAGGGTAATGCCATCCATTCTGGGCATGTAAACATCCAGCATCACGAGCCGCAGAAAAGATCTCGCCTCCAGTATTTTAAGAGCTTCCTCCCCGTTTTCCGCCACGCCTCCCAACACGAAATCCTCCAGCGCCGCAAGATAGCGCTGATGGATTTCCACCACCATGGGATCATCCTCAACCACAAGTACGGGAATCTGGTTCATCCGGGATTCCTTCCGGAAGATCCACGATACATTCGGTCCCCTCCTCCGAGCTTTCCAGGTGCAATTCCCCCCGGTACAGGCCCACCACTCCCATGACATTGAACAATCCAAATCCCGAGCCCTCCCGGGAGGGGGATTGTTTGGTGCTCACTCCCTTTTCCAAGATTCTTTCCCGAAGCTCTTCGGGAATGCCCTTTCCCCGGTCCTTCACGGAGATAAGAATACGCCCCGATTCATGATAGATACCGAGATCCACCCTTCTTCGGGAAGCCTCCATCGAGGAGACCGCCTCCAGGGCATTTTCCAAAATATTGCCCAGTATGATCACCAGATGCCGGGGAGAAATTCCCGAAAATTCTCCCAGGAAACTGTTTTCATCGAGGTTCATAGAGACATCCAGTTCCCGGCACCGCCCCATTTTGGCGAGAATCAGCCCTCCCACCTCGGGCACCCGGATTCTTCGGGTTACCAGGGAAACGAGGTTCGTCCGATCCTCCACCACGGCGGAGAGAAAATGAGTTGCCCGATCGTATTCCCGAAGATGCAGAAGCCCCGAAAGGGCCTGAAGCTGGTTCAGGAATTCATGTTTCTGGATACGCAAAGCCTCGAGATAACGCCGCACTCCCGTAAGCTCCTCCGCCATAGCCTAGATTTCCGTCATATCCCGGAAGCTCGCCAGGGCTCCCACCACCTCGCCGTTTACCACCAGGGGAACCCGGTTCGTAAGAATGTGAGCGGCATGGATAATCTGCTCCTGATCGAACTCTCCCTTTCCCGAACGAAGCACCTCGGGAAGTCTCGTATTGGGAAGCACCTCCTCCACGGGATGCCCCACCACGTCGGAATTTACCCGGAGAAGTCTCCGGGCGGTGCTGTTGAGAAGAAGGATGCGCCCCTCCCGATCCACCGAAATGATTCCCTCCCGGACGGAATCGAGAAAAACCTCCCGTTCCTGGAGAAGCCCCAAAATTTCATGAGGCTCCAGGCCGCGAATGGAGCGCTTGATATTCCACGCGAGGAAACAGGCGCCTGCCATTCCCAAAAGTCCTCCCACTCCGAGAGCCCAGATAAGGCGCTGGGAGAGCTCCCATCGTATGGCCTGCACCGTGGTAAGCATGGTTCCCACGGAAACCGCCCCCACCATCTCTTCTCCCCGATAAACGGGAACGAAAGCCCGGAGAGAGGGCCCCAAGGTTCCTACCGCCTTGGAAAGATAGGGCTCTCCCTCGAAGACCTTTCTCTCGTCTCCCCCCACGAAAGCCCGGCCGATACGCTCCGGCACGGGATGGGAATAACGGCGGCTGGCACGATCGAATACCACCACGTAGGAAGTATTCGTCTCCACCCGAATCCGATCCGCCACGGGCTGGATATGCTCCTCTCCTCCGGGCACCCCCACCCATTTCTGCACCGTGGGAATGGCCGCCACGGTTTTGGCGATGTTCATAACGTTCTCCCCCAGGCGGGCTTCGAAGGGGGCCACCACCCGGGTCTCCACCACCAATCCCACTCCCACGAGGGAAATCAGGAAAAAAACCAGGGTAAGAAGAAATATTTTCGTACGCAATGTGTAGGGGGAACCGGAAATACGGAACATGGAGCAGCTCCTTTGCGGAAAAAGTCGGGAAAACCATACCACAAAAGAAGCTTTTTTTCTCCGGACAAAAAAAGAAGCCGCCCCAAAAGGGACGGCCTGGTAGATAAAAGGAGAATTTGTGCTGGAACGTAAAGTACGTGGCATGCTTGATCTCGCGCTCTATCTGAAAGCATTATATCTTACGAAAGAACTAAAAACAAGTGAAAAATTGTAAAGTTATGCAAAGATGTCCCGAAGGACTTCGAACTCTACAACCCCCGGTTTTCCAGATCCCGGAAAAAGAGGGAGACGTGTTCCAGCCCTTCTTCCAGGGCCTCCGGACTGTAGGCATATCCCATGCGATACCAGTGTTCCATTCCGAAACAGGATCCCGGTACCAGAAGAACGCCATGTTTTTCCAGAAGCTCTTTACAAAAGGTTTCGGAGTTGAGGGAATAGCCAAAATGGAGAAAGGCGGTGGTTCCCGCCTGGGGCTTCACGTAACGCACCCGGGGTTCCCGGGCCACCCAGGCATCCAGCACCGCCGCTCCCCGGCGGACCACGGGAAGATTCCTCTCCAACAGGGCTTTCCGGTTGGCCAGGGCCAGGGCGGCGAGAATTTCATCCATCTGGGCACAGCTTATGGTGGTATAGTCCCGCACGAGTTCACAGGCCTTGAGAAATTCCGGGGAGGCCACGATCCATCCCGTACGGATTCCCGCCAGGGAATAGACTTTGGACATACTCCCCGTGCTGATCCCCTTTTGGTAAAGATCCGCCACCGAAGGAACCCGGGCTCCCTCCTGATGAAGCAATCCCCGGTACACCTCGTCACAGAAGAGCCAGGCTCCTTTTTCTTCGGCCAGGGCCACGATTTCCTTCAGCAGGGGTTCCTGCATGAGAGATCCCGTGGGATTGTTGGGGTTGCAAAGGCAAATCAGATCCACTCCGGGATCCGCGAGCCGGCGCAGTTCCTCCATATCCGGAAGAAATCCCTGCTCCTCCCGAAGCCAGAGAAGAGAGACCTCGGCTCCCAGGGCTTCGGGAATGCTGTAATGCTGCTGATAGGAGGGCACGCAAGCCACTACGCGCTTACCCGGTTCCGCCAGGGTGTAGAGAGCCAGAAAATTTGCCGCGGACCCCCCGTTCATGATGAGCACGTTCTCCCGTCCCTGTTTTTCGTAGAGCGAAGCCACCTGCTCTTTGAGATCCGGATTTCCCGTAATATGCCCGTAGCTGAGGCGGAGATCCAGGAGCTTCGAAAGGATTTCCTCTTTTTTGCCGCTCAATTCCAGAAGCTCTCCAAGGGTTATGGAATCCACGCAGGTTTCTCCGAGATTGTACCTCACTCCGGTTTCGTAGGTATCCATCCAGCGTTCCACACCGAAAACGGGCATTTTCATAGGAAAAATCCTCCTTCTCTGCCGAGAGATATATTGTTAGATGTATGCAAATGATATCCTAGAGGATTATTCGAAAAAAACAATCCCCGGAAAAACCCTTTTTCGATTTTTCCGTCTTCGCTCCTCCTGTTCTTCCGGGCTACTTTCTCCGGAAACAAAACACCAAGGGGAGAGCGAGCAAAAATACCTGCGGGAAAAATCCCGTTACGCAGCCTCCGCCGCCTCCTGCGGCGGTTCCCGTGGGAACTATGCTGTCGTAGGTACCGGTAACAGTGGTTTCCGCGTTCGCTCCGACGCTGATATTTTGATCCCCCGGAGCGAGATAGCCCAAAAGGTTCTTGAAGGTAACGGTATAGGAACCCACGAGAAGGGTAAGAGCATTACCGGACTCCCTCCAAGTGCCGCCGCCGTCGATACTCCACCGGGCCCCCGCATTGCGAGCTTCTTCGGGTTCCAGTATTACCCGGATCGTTCCCTGCTCCATCTCCAGGGAACCCATGTCCACATTACCTCCGGTGGGTTGGGGCCGGGCAATTCCCCGCTGGTCCTCTCCGGGAGCCCCCGCGGCGGTGCCGCTATCGAGGGCGGAGCTCCCCGAACCCAGGGCACATGTTAGGGTGGGACCTCCGTTATCTTCCAGAGATCCAAGGCAGGGATCCGCATCCAGATTTCCCGTTCCCGCATATCCTCCCTGCACCACGCAGTACATCGCTTCGGGATCGCTGGGATAGATTTCCACCTGGCCGATTTCCAGAACGTCCCAAAAAATACAGTTTTTTATCGAGGGGTTTCCGAGATGCACTTCGTATATGGCCGCTCCGAAAGTATCCGCCACATTGGCCGAAAAGGTGCAGTTGGTTATGGCAGGGCTTCCGCAATTCCACAAAGCCCCTCCGTAAGAGGTGGTATTGCCGTAAAAAGTACAGTTGATCAGATGGGTCGTTCCGTTGCCGTTATACATACCGGCTCCGTAATGATTGGCGGCATTTCCCGAAAAGGTACAGCCTCGTATGACGGGACTGCTTCCGCTGATGTTGACCATCCCTCCTCCGTAGCTGGCAGAATTGCCCGAAAAGGTGCAATCCGTTATGCCCGGGCTGCCTCCGTCGTTATACATTCCTCCTCCGTACCCGGCGGCATTGCCGCAAAAAGTGCAGTTGCCCACGGTAGGGCTACCACCGTCGTTGAGCATGCCCGCTCCGGAGTCATCGGTTCCTCCGTCTCCGCCGCAGACCGTAAAACCGTCCAGCACGGCGGTAGCATCGGTGCCGCTTCCGGTAACCACGGTTTCGCTATTGCTTCCCGCAATGTTCAGAAAGGACTCGGTGATTCCGTTTACGTTGGTAATATCGTCGTCCCCTTCGAGATCTCCCGTGAGCACGGTAACGTTGTTACGCCAATCCCGGGCTGCCAGAGCCGTTTCGGTTCCGTCGAACCCTCCGTAGAGGGCCACTCCGTTTTTAAGGACGAAGGAAACGCACCGATTCGCCGTGAGGGAAGGGCGATACGCTCCGGCGGCAACCCAGAATTCATCTCCTCCCGAGGCATTCTGAAGGGCGGTTATGAATTCCGCCTCTCCCAGGGCATTTCCCCAGGAAGCACCGCTTTTCGTTCCTCCGCCATTTTGCGTCACGTAGTACCTGACAGCAAAAGCCTCGGCGGAAGGGGAAACAGAAAACCCGAGGATCACCACGAGGCCGAGCAGCAGGGCGAATCGGGCTATTCGCTTCACGCTCTTTCCCGAAAGGAAATTCTTCTCAGCATATCTCATGAAAATAGCACCTCCTCATAACAATACTCTGCCGGGCATCAGGCGTTTTCGCATAAAACCGCATGATCCCATGGCATGGAAAGATGAAAGGAGAGGCTGAAGAAAGAACGTCTTTTAGTTTTACGGGTTTTTCAGGGAAGGAGGACGAAAATCATTTTCCGGACAATACCTGATACCATCCTCCTGCAGCATAACAGAAAAAGATTGAATTGCAAGAACATCACAGCGCTTTGACAGAATGCCGGGGACCGAATTTTCTACCGAGAAAAACCGTCTTCCAGCCCTGGGAGATAGTTTTTCTTTCGGGAATACCTCGAAAGATTCCTCTGTGATAGGATAGAGATACTAATTTTACCAAGGGAGGGATGCGTGATGGCTTTGCCGGAGAATCTGCGCCTGGCAATTTTTGTGGAGGATCTCTACAACGAACTGGAGTTCTGGTATCCCCGGTTTCGAATGCTGGAGGAAGGAGCCAAGGTCCTTGTGATAGGGCCGGAACGGAAGGAATACAGGAGCAAGCTCGGCTATCCCGTTATGGCGGATTTGAGAGCGGACGAGGTGGAACCCCGGGATTTCCACGGCCTCATTATTCCCGGAGGATATGCCCCGGACAAAATGCGCCGCTGCGAGGCCATGGTGGAATTCGTCCGGGCTCTGGATAGCCAGGGAGCTCTCATAGCCCAGATCTGCCACGCCGGCTGGGTTCCCATCTCCGCGGGAATTCTCCGGGGCAAGCGTTGCACTTCCTATGCCGCCATCCGGGACGACATGATCAACGCCGGAGGCATCTGGGAAGACAGCCCCGTGGTGGTGGATACAAACCTGGTTTCCAGTCGCTGCCCCGAGGATCTCCCCGCCTTCTGCCGGGCTATCATCGAGGTCCTTTCGTCCCGGTAGCTTATGTGCTCCCGCTTTTCCACAGACTTTTCCCTGGAGGATCTGCTTCTTCTGGGACTTCCGGGAAAACGTCTCCAGACATGGCATGGCTGTTCCGGGGATGCCCGTCCGGACACGGAACAAGTGGCTTTGGTATGCCCCCAGGAGCCTCTCGTCACCACCATGATCTGGGGTTGGGATCGCCCCTGGAGCAGCCGCAAAATCATCAACTGCCGCATGGAAAAAGCCGTTCCCTCGGGGCTCTGGCATGAGGCCCTGCGGGAACGGCGTTGTCTTCTGCCCGCTTCGGCATGGTGGGAAAAGGATTCCCGAAGCAAGAAAACCTGGTGGAAATTTTCGGCGCCGGGAAAATTTTTCTTTCTCGCGGGGCTTTTCGAAATCCTTCGGGGAATTCCTCGATTTTCCCTGCTCACCCGGCCTGCGGAAAAAACGGTGCTTTCCGTGCACCCCCGCATGCCCGTCCCCTTCTCTCAAAGCCAGGGTTTACGATGGATCCGAGGGGAATGCTCGTTTCCGGAAGCTCTGGATATGGCAACGACAAGTTCCCTCCCCCTTGTAAAAGAGCCGGTTCCTCTTCATCGCAATTTTTTGGAAAGACAAAAGAATTTATTTTCTCCGATCCAGCACGAGAAGGAAGAAGAGGCCCCCTAGAAAGATCAGGGAGTTTCCTCCTCCGAGAGAACACCCTCCGCCCCCCGTACTGGCTCCCGGAAGAGGGGGAGGCGTTCCTTTCCAGCCCGCGAAGGCCTTGAGGCAGACGTTTCCGTTTTTCTTGTGACGTACCGCCAGATCCTCCCAGGCATGGGCATCCTCGGAGCGGACGTAGCTCTGCCCCGGCTCGGCGGAGGCCTTGTCGGAATATCCTTCCCGGGGTTCTTCCACGGGAACGGGATAGGAATATTCCGGGGTCTCCAGGGCTACCTGAAGAGAAAATTTCTCCCCCTCCTTCACGGAAAAGGTCTTTTCCAGGGGTACCGTGGAGTATCCTCCGTAGGGAAGCGTTCCTTTTGCAAGCACTCCCAGATCGGTCCCCGAGGAAGGATCTCCCGAAAGCTTCCGGCTCCCCCGGATAACGTAGGCGCTTTCTCCTACGGGAGTGTAGAAGGAGGCGGCCACGATCGTTTCATCCTGCCGGGCGGTAAAGACGTTGGCGAATTGACCCCGGCTCCCTCCGAAGCCCATGCGGGAAATCACTCCCAGGGGATCGTACTGATACACCCCGGAATAGTTGACGGCGGACTCCCCCCGGTACGCCGTTCCTCCCCAGAGGGAGGTATCGTAGTAGGAGATGTAGAAGAATCCGTTTTCCCCGAAGTTCTCCCCCCAGCTGTTCTTGGCGATCCAGGCTCCATCTCCCTCGGGAGGATCGAGAAAATTCTCCGCCCCGTAAGAATCGTCCCATCCCACGAGAAGCACCGCGTGATTGGAGGCGTTTTCTCCGTTGTAACGGTAAGCTCGGGTATTCTCGTTAAACCACGCCTCGTATCCCTCCATGGGCATATAGAGATGTGCTGTGCTGCCTCCGCAGGTTCGGATAAGCTCCTTGAGCTTGGGAGCCAGTTCGGGAAGGGAAGCCTTCCAGGGAACGCTCCAGGCCTGCTGCAAATGGACGGGAACGGGTTCGTTCCCCGAGGGATCGAAGATAACGTACAGCGGCGGTGCGGGATAGGGGACCTCGGATTCCGCCACGGGCCCCCGCCATCGGGCAAGCACCGCCACCGCTTTCTGATCGCTTCCCATCTGATCCAGCACGTTGCGCTCCGGAAAGGGCTTGGTAAATCCCGGCTCCTGGGCATCGAAATCCCCGTAGGTATAGTAGGCAAGGTAAAGCTCGGAAAAATTCCAGGACGCTCCCTGGAGCATCAGGGAGGATTCCAACGCTCCCAGGGCGGCGAAGGCCCAGCAGGTATCGAATTTCCCCTGATTTTTTACGGAGCTCACCATGCCGGAGGTACGGAGATCGAAGGAGAGAGGCAAAGCATCTTTCCGAAGAAGGCCGCTTTCCGAACCTTTCCGGAAGGAAGCCGCCGGAACGAGCCCTCCGGAGTTCCAAGGCGTCTCGAATCCCCCGGCAGAAGCATTTTCCAGGATTCCGGGATCCCAGAAAACTTCCCGGGCAATTCCGGAGGAGGGAAAAAACAAAGAAAGACAAAAAAGAAGCCCCCCGAAAAGGGAGCTCCCTTTGAACACAAGCTCCTTACGCATACCCCTTCTCCTTCCAGCATCCGTAGCTTATTTTGGAAGGATCCGCCTCGTTCCGGGGCTCCTTGCTCTCGCTTCCGTATCCCACCACGGCTATGCCCTGGACCTCCACATAATCCGGAAGCTCCAGGATCTGACGTACCGTTTGCTCCTTGGGAGCCCTCCGGTAGACCCCGAACCAAAGAGCCTCCAGGCCCAGGGATTTCGCGGCGATGAGCATGTTCTCCATGGCGGCGGCACAGTCCTCCAGCCATCCGTAGCTTCCCTCGGGGTACTCCCGCAGATCCGCACAGACTGCAATGGCCAAAGGAACCTGTTCGTAGAGAAATCCCTGGCGCAGCTCCGCGGCGAGCCGGTCCAGAAGAACCCGGTCTTCGAGAACGAGAAAACGGCAGGGTTGCCGGTTGTGCGCGCTGGGAGCCGCACAGGCACAGGCGAGAAGGGCATCCCGTTTGGCGGGTTCCACCGGAAGATCCTTGCGGAAAGATCGGATGCTCCTCCGGGCGAGAATCGTCCGAATGACGTCATTGGTTTCCATGAATACACACGCTCCTTGAACAAACTCAAGCTACAAGACTAAAAGGCCAACCATTTTTCATAAAGAGAGTCCCGGGTACTCTCCACCACCTTGTTTACCAGATCCCGGAGTTCCGGCTCATCCGGGGGAAGCGCCACGGCATACCACTCCCGGGAAAGGGTCTTGGAAAGCACCTGGATTTCCCCGCTCCGCACCTTGGGCTCCAGGAGAATGGTAGCCAGATCCGTCACCGTGCCGGCCACCTCTTTTTTGAGCAACGCCTCGTAACATTCGGGAATGTTATCAAGCACCACTATGGAAGCGTCGCCGAAGAAGTTCCGGGCCACCTGCTCCGAAGTGGTTCCCCCAGAAGTGGCTATTTTCTTTCCCCGGAGCTGCTCCAGAGAGAGAATGCCCGAATCCGGCAGCACCGAAACCGCCTGCCCCGAAGCGAAGTAAGGCACCGAGAAATCGCACACCTCGTCACGTTCCGGGGTGACGCTTATGGTGGCAGCCACGAGATCGTAACGATCCCAGGTATACGAAGGATCCCAGGCAAGAGCCACTTCCCCCCAGGGAAGAGGAACCAGTTCCAGCTTCACCTTCATAGCGTCCGCAACGGCCTGGACAAGATCGACGTCGAAACCCAGAAGAACTCCGTTTTCCGAAAAAGCAAAGGGGTAAAGGCGAAAATCCGGAACGCCTCCCCGAAGAACCCCCCGGGCCTGGATTTCTTCGAGAGAGGCTCCCGGGGCAGCGGAAACGGCTCCCCCCATGGCAGAGATGAACAGAATAATCACCCCGAGGAAAGCTCCCCAAAAAATTTGTTTTCCGCGCTCTTGCATCTTTTTTCGCCCCCCTTAATTGCCTCGCTTTCGGACATCTCTTTTTCACAGCTCCCCAGGAGCGCCTCGCCCCTGCGGTGCGGCAAGGGGCTCCCGGATCGGCACTCCCTTTTTCGCTACTGCGCTACTGCCGGGGGACCTCCCGAACGAGGAGGTATATCCACTGAGGGCTCCGTTTGCGGGGATGCTCCTTCACGGAGTAGAGAGGCTCCTGGAGCTCTCCTCCATTTCTCCCCGGAGCGCTGCCGATCTCCCCCGCCCAGAAAAGTTCCCCCAGATCCCGGGGGTATTTCTCGCTTATCTCTTCAACTCCGGGATCGCTGAAAATCTTGACGCCCACGAAGAGTTTGGCCCCCTGATCTTCGCTGAGAATACCCAGGCTGTAGTGACTGGTCTCCAGAGGGTGCTCCAACTGTACTCCGAGGTCTTTCAAAGAAAGCACCCCGGGCTTGATATCCGGAGATACCGCAAACATCTTTTCCGCCGCTCCCTTCATGGCCGCGAGATCCGCCACGTGGCGTTTCACCTCGGGCTCTCCCCGGCGGGAAGCGAAAAGAACCCCCACCGTGCCGAGCACCACACAGGCAAGAACGACGATAATGAAGATGCCGAAGGTGTCCAGCTGCAAAGATCCGCCTTTTTCGAGAAATCGTTTTTGCTGCATCGATAGATCACCCGCTCCTTCTGTAAAAAATACCCGGAAAGAATCCTGTAAACATTGTCGCCCCAAGCCTTTCTTCTGTCAATTAAAAGGTCCCGAATCTCCGAAAATCCCCGGGCCAAACCGGGGGATCGCCTCAAAAATAGGGAAAAGCCCTTGTTTTACTGCTATAATTCCTTTTTGACGTAGGGGCATGCAGAAATCTTCAAAACCTTCTTCCGGGGAACCTCTTTCCCGGTTCTATCATAACCGATTTTCGGAAAAAGGATGTGATATCCATGACGGATAGGGAAAAACACCGACAATGCCGCCGGGAAGCCCTGGCAACCCTGGGGCTCTACGGGATATTTTTTCTCTGGTGGTTCGGATGGGGATACGGCCTGGGTTCGGGATCTCCCGAAAACTACACCTATCTTTTCGGGCTTCCTCTCTGGTTTCTTCTGAGCTGCGTAGCGGGATGGCTGGGCATCTCCCTGGGAGTTTTCTGGATGGTGCGCACCGTCTTCCGGGAGATCGATTTCGAAGAAACCCCGGAAGATTCGGAGAAGGAGAAAAATCATGTTCTCTCGATGTGATCTGCTTCTTCCCATGGGGCTCTATCTCTGCTGCATGCTGGGCATGGGCATCTACGCCAACCGGGCTTCCCTCCGGCGAAAGGGTTCCTTTCTGGAGCACTACTTTATCGGGGATCGCCGCATGGGAGGCTTTGTTTTGGCCATGACCCTCATCGCCACCTACACCAGCGCCAGCAGCTTCATCGGAGGTCCTGGGGTAGCTTCCATCAAGGGATTGAGCTGGGTTTTCCTGGCCATGATCCAGGTTCCCACCGCTTTTCTTACCCTGGGCATTCTGGGAAAGAAGCTCGCCCTGGTCTCCCGGAAGATCCAGGGGGTTACGGTAATCGACTATCTCTGGGCCCGATACCGTTCGAAAGCCCTGGTACTTTTCTCCTCCCTGGGAATTCTGGTGTTCTTTCTCGCCATCATGGTGGCCCAGTGCATCGGAGGAG
>DAIPKP010000181.1:0-2391 GCA_036769705.1 Synergistaceae bacterium | reverse complement strand
AAGAGGGTCTGCGTTTTGCCGTACGTGAAGGCGGCAGAACCGTGGGCGCTGGCGTAGTCACCAAGATTCTCGACTAGCCCGTAGGGGTGGTCGGCTACTATGAAGAAAATTAGAATTAAACTGAAAGCTTTCGACCATAGGGTTCTCGATACGTCGGCCCAGCAAATATCCGATACGGCGGTACGGAGCGGAGCGAAGGTGGCGGGTCCTATCCCTCTTCCTACGGAGATCAACAAATACACCGTTCTTACGTCGCCTCACATCGACAAGGATGCCCGGGAACAGTTCGAGATACGTACGCATAAGCGGCTCATCGACATCCTCGATCCTACGCAGAAAACTATGGATGCGCTTATGCAGCTGAATCTCCCCTCTGGAGTAGATATCCAGATCAAGCTTTAGTACGAAGCGGGGAGCGCTGAGCTCAAAGGAGAAAAACATCATGACAATGGGAATGTTAGGGCGAAAACTGGGAATGACCCAGCTTTTCGATGAAGAGGGAAGAGCTATCCCCGTTACTATCGTAGAGGCGGGGCCGTGCCCTGTGGTAGCTCATAAATCTCCGGAAAAGGACGGCTATTCCGCGGTGCAGATCGGCTTCGAAGAGAAGCGCCCTCATAAGGTCAATAAGTCTGAAAAGGGCATTTTCGACAAAGCTGGCGTGACTCCGGTGAAGCACCTCAAGGAGTTCCGGGTGGAAGACCTGGAAAGCTATCCCGTGGGGAGTTCCGTTACGGTGGACCTTTTCGAGGCCGGAGAGGTCGTGAACGTCAGTGGCACCAGCAAAGGAAAGGGGTTTGCGGGAGTAGTAAAGCGTCACAACTACAGCCGAGGCCCTCAAAGCCATGGTGCTTCCCTTTTTCACCGGCGTCCTGGTTCCGCCGGTGCCAGCAGCTATCCCGGCCACATCTTCAAGGGTAAGACCATGCCGGGTCAGTTGGGCAACGAAAAGGTAACCGTGAAGAACCTCAAGATTTTTGCGGTGGATCCCGAACATAATCTGCTTATCGTAAAAGGATCCATCCCCGGAGCGACCAAGTCTCTTGTGCTCATCCGGAAGGCGAAAGTGTAGGGAGGGAGAAAGAATGCCTACAGTTACATTGTATGATTTTCATGGCGAAGCCATTGGCGAAGAGGAATTGAAGGATTCCGTCTTTGCGGCCCCTCTGCACACTCCTGCAATGCACCAGGTTGTGGTGGCACAGCTTGCCAACCGTCGTGTTGGAACCCATGACACGAAGCGGCGGAGCGATGTGCGGGGCGGAGGCCGCAAGCCTTATCGCCAGAAACACACCGGTCGGGCGCGGCGCGGAACCATGCGTTCCCCCATCAACGTAGGTGGCGGCGTAGCTCATGGTCCGCATCCGAGGAGCTATCGTCAGAAGGTGAACAGAAAAGTGCGCCAGCTGGCTATGCGGAGTGCCCTGTCTCTGAAGGTTTCCTCTGGAGATTTCCGGATTTTTGTGGCTCCCGAACTTGACAAACCCTCTACAAAAGATATGATGGGCTTTTTGGAGCGCGTCAACATTAAGGGCAAGGCCCTTGTGGTTACCGGAACGTCGCGGCAGGAACTGGTGAAATCCGCTTCGAATATTCCGGGAGCTCGGGTTATTCATGTGGACAGCATCAATGTTTACGATATCCTGGGTCATACCAATCTCATCATGACCAGCGACGCGGTCCGCAAGGTTGAGGAGGTGCTCGGGTAATGAAGAACGTTATAGCCCATGACATCATCGTGCGGCCCGTCATTACCGAAAAAAGCAGCCGTCAGATGGAAGACGGTAAATACACCTTTGAAGTACTCCCCAAGGCGAACAAGGTGGAAGTGAAGAAGGCCGTGGAAGAAATTTTCAAGGTCAAAGTGCAGAAAGTGCACACCATCAAGGTTCGCTCCAAGCCCAAGCGGCTTGGCATGCATTTGGGGCGGTCTCGATCCTGGAAAAAGGCGATTATTACCCTTGCTCCGGGAGAGCGGATCGAGTTCTTCGAAGGCGCCAGCGTGTAGGGGGAGGCAGTTATGGGAATTAAAAAATACAAACCCACGACCCCTGGTCGTAGATTTATGACTGTGTCCACCTTCGAGGAGGTTACCAAGAGCGTTCCGGAAAAGAGCCTCGTTGAATCTCTTCGGAAATCCGGTGGACGTAACAATAACGGGCGTATTACCATGCGTCATCGTGGCGGCGGATGCAAGAGGAAGTACCGGATTATCGATTTCAAGCGCAACAAGCTTGATATTCCCGGCAAGGTGGCGGCTATCGAATACGATCCCAACCGCTCTGCCCGGATTGCCCTCATTCACTATGCAGATGGCGAGAAACGCTATATCCTCGCTCCTGTAGGGCTGAAAGTGGGAGATCCCGTTATGGCGGGAGCCGGTTCCGATAT
>DAIPKP010000072.1:0-12967 GCA_036769705.1 Synergistaceae bacterium | reverse complement strand
GTCTGGCATTATGGCTTTCCTTTCGACGGAAGCCCTCCCCGGGGATGGGATTCCCTGGCAGCCATGGTTCCCCCGGAAAAGACCAAAACCATCGCCACCGTATGCTCTCAAAGGGTGGGAAGGCCCACGCTTCACAGCGCCCGGGTAGCCTTTACCCATAAGCTGCAGCAAGAGCTTCCGGAGATGGATGTTTTCGGGCACGGTGTACGTAATATGGTGGACAAGGCGGAAGCCCTGGATCCCTACAAATACCACATCACCGTGGAAAATCACGTCTATCCCCACCATCTTACGGAAAAGCTCCCGGATGCCTTTCTGGGGTACACTCTTCCCTTCTATCACGGAGCCCCCAATGCGGCGGACTATTTTCCCAAGGAGAGCTTCATCCCCATCGACATCCTCGATTATCCCCGAAGCCGGGACATCATTCTGAGCACCCTGAGGAACGACGAATACGAGGATCGGCTTCCCTATATCCGGGAGGCCCGACGAAGGGTTCTGGAGGAGGAAAATCTTTTCGCTCTTCTCGCACGCATCATGGAGGAGCAGGAGAAAAAAACAACCCCGGGAAAACTGGAGGGAAGGATTTACAACCGCCAGTCCCTGCGCCTGGTAAACCCTTTGGTGGGCTTGCACAGCCTGACGGAAAAGGCGGTGGTGAAATCCTACCATATGCTGAGCTATCCATGGCGCAACCGTCCCCGGAGAGACAAATAACCCCTTCTTCTTCCCCGGAAAGGCAAGGCTTGCAAGCTTTGGGATTTTAGTTTTTGCAGAAAAAAGGAGCCCTCTCGAAAGAGGACTCCTTTTCGCTTTTTGCCTGATCGGAAAGAGAAGATCTTCCCGGTTACCGCTCTTCGGTTTTCCAGCGATGGCTCATGGCATCGTAGGTGAGAATGGAATCCGCCGTAAAGATAGTGATTTTGTAATCCTCCACGATGCAGGCCTGGGGGGCGATACCCCGCTTTTCGATCCACTGATGCATGGTGGTATCGTAAATAAAGGCATCCGTTTCGTTCCAGCAAATCGCCAGATTATCCCCGAGAGCCGCCTGCTTGGGATAGACGTCATCGTAGATTTCCCAGCTGTGGAGCACGGGGTCGTAGACCACGAACTCCTTCCGGGTAGTTACCGCTCCCATGCCCCGGGAAATCAGGGGATTGGTAATGGTATCCATCTCGAAATCCGTGACCTTCCAGCTTTGTCCTGCGGCGTCGTAGATTGCCACCCGGTTAGGCTCCCAGATAAGGGCAAAGTTATCCGAGAGAAATCCCGAGAGAGGCGCAAAGTCTCGGAGAGGAATCCACTGGTGCGTACGGATATCGTAAACCCACCCCGCCTGATCGTTCCAGACCAGGGCAAAATAGTTGTGGGTTCTCCACCCCTTGGGCTGAAAATCGTTCAGAATGGAGAGCTTGTCGAGCTCCGGATCGTGAACCCGTACGGTCTGTTTATCCACGAAAAGCTGTACCTCTCCCCAGGCCACGCTCCCCATCAGCAGAGAACAGAGCAGGGCTGCCACGAGAAAATAACTCCACTTCTTCATTCTTCCTCACTCCTTTCGCAGTTCTGTACGGAACGAAACCTTCTTCAACGTTTCAAGAAGGATCAAAGAGATTGAGCGTACACGGCGTTACTGCTTTTTCCGGTAAAATTCACCGGGAGCCCCCGCCGAGAGAGGGCATCCTGAAGTTGATCCACGGTTCCCGCATAGATCACCTGGATGGTGGCGGTACCCGAGCTGAAGCCGGTAATCTTGGCCTCCTTGGTTTTCGAAAGGGCCTTGCACGCTCCGAGCACGGTATTGGCCACGTTGAAGTTATTGACGCCGTTCACCACCACGAAAAGGGTATTCACCGCCCCTTGGGAGGCCGCAGCGGAGCCTTCTCCCTGGACGATATCCTGAGCCATGTTGGCGGCGGCCTTTTCAAGAGCCTTCTGAGAGGCTTCATCCGGCGTATATCCCACTTCCTTGGCGTTGGTGGTGTGAGAGAAGATATACTTTCCATTGCTGGCGGAATAGGCCTGCACTGCCAGCACCGCAGTACTCGTATACAAGCCGAACTCGTTCTGCTGAGCTCGCTGCATGGTAGCTTTGCCGGAAAGAAAGATCCGGACCCCGTAGGTTCTTCCCAGGGAGAGAATGGCATCCACGTTTCCATCCAAGGCCAATATGGCAGCCTTGCTCTGGCGAATTTTCGCAAGCTGCGCTTCGTTCACCACGGGATAGCCGTTGTTGAGAAGGGCCTGCTTGATAATGGCTTCGGCGCTTCCCGTGGCTGCGGTGGCATGATAGCCCCCGGCGGTTTCGTAAATCACCATGGCGATATTCTTTCCCTTGGGGAGTTTTTCCGCCCAGGCAAGATTTCCGAAAAGAAAAACGCAGCAGAAGAGAATTCCCCAAAAGAGATATTTTCCCGTTGTATCCCTTCTCATGACCTCCCTCCTTTACTTGGCGTACTTCGCCTTGTAGTCTATGGCGGGCTGATAGGAGGGGTTGATGCCCAAAGCAGTATCCAGCCACTCCTTCATCTTCGTGATATATCCCCTCTTGTGAGCCGCCCGAGCTGCCCAGTAAGCATCCAGGTAATTTCCATTATACAATTCGTAGGCCTGGACAAAAGCCTGATAAGCCTTGGAATACTGTCTGTTTGCATAGTTATGATATCCCCCTCGATGGGCTATCTTGATCTGGTTCTTGAGCCCCATGTCGATGGGATAGAGATCGATAACCTCCATGGATTCCGAGGTATTCGCAATCCCCCCAGGAGACGGAAGAGGAGCGGGCGCCGCCGGCTGCGGTTGGGGTTGAGGCTGGGGCTGCGGTTGAGGCTGCGGCTGGGAAACCGTCACAGGAGCCGGTGCCACAGGCTGAGGCCCTACGGGTTGAGGCTGCAACGGCTGGGGAGCGGGCTGGGAGGTGCCGATTTCCGCAAGGGCCCGGCTCGAAATTTTTATACTCTCCGCATTGCCGTAAAAGGGCTCCACCATATCTCCCCGCTGAACCCCGCTGCTGCTCCCCTTGAGGATCCGGCAGATGGAATACTGGGCCTTCACGTCGTAACACTGAAGAAGAGCGTAACTGTACTTATCCACTCCCAGGATCTCCCCGTTTATCCCTACGATGGGATTACCCTGACCATAAACTTCGAAAAGGGTATTCGGAGCTACGTTGGCATTCATGGCCCCCGCATCGATAATAACGGCCTCCTTGCCCTTCACGTCTATCACGTGATGCGAGCTTCCGAGGCCCATCATCTGGAGATCCTTGCGAATCTGGGCTACCACCTTGATAACGCAATCGTAGGCAGCGGAGCCGAGAATCCCTCCGCTTTCATACTGACCGAAACCACCGTAGGAGGTAACGATCCCCCCCACGTCCCGATCCGCCTCGCCCCGCTGGCGGAAGGTCCGAGACACCCTTCCGGTTTCCGCATCGATGATGCGCACGTCCAGAGTAACGAAGGCCTTTTCCTCTCCCACCGCAATGCCTCCGAAACTGCCGATGGGAATGGGCAGTACTCCGCCGCTCTTGGTACTGGCAAATTCCGTAATGGCACCGGTAATGATAATCTGCACTCCCGCCAGGCGACCCACCTGTACCGCAGTACTGGATTCCACCAAACCCGATGCCGCAAGGCGCTGTTCCTTGGCGATGGCTTCCAGACGGCTCCGCTCCAACACGGTAACCCCGGGAGTTTTGGCGAGCTCCGTTATAAGCATCTCAGTTACCGCAAAACGTATGGAATCCGTAACCCCTTCGGCATTATTGCGGAAATCCACCACCGCCACCCGGGTTTCTCCCCAGGCTCCGGCAACGAGAAAAACCGTCATCAAAAGAAAGACCACACTCCAACGCACTCTCCGCATATTCATAAACCACACCACCCGCTTTCTCGAAATTCGTTTTTTTGCACCCAATCCTTCACGGCTTTTTCAAGTTTTCCCCCGAAGCGTTCTTTTAGTGCTAGTGCACCGTGGCTTTCCAGAGAACGCATTCCTCAAGAAGCCGACGCAAAGGCAGGGCTACTTCCACCACGTAGTTACCGTTTCGTACTCCCCGACGATCCACATGCCCCATGACGACCTTTCCCTCCACCTCGATGGACGCAATCCTGCGGGGAAGGCCGTACCGGAGCTCGTACAGAAGATAGAGGAGCTTTTTCTGGGCCTGCACCACCGCCCTCCTCCCCGCAAGGAGCTTCCCCTGGGGAGTGGCATTCGGAAGAGGGGAAATCCCCTCCACGAAAACGGTACCGCTGATCCAATCCACCACGCCGAATTGGAAAACCTGATCTCCCTCCACCGCACCGTTGTTGACCCAGATTTTCCGCATCTCCCGCTCCGAAAGGGAGGCACCCTCTCCGGAGGAAGCGAAAAGCGGAAGCAGGATAAGAGCGCACAGGACCAACATGCCGCAAGCCACTATGTTTTTCGTCTTCGAATCTCTCATGGCATCCTACTCCTCTACAAAAACCCCCTCTACGGTATTCGCCGTAAGGCCGGTAACCTCCACGCCGAGTTCTTCGAGGCGCACCGCGAGATCCTCCGCATTACCTTCGGTATTGATGTCGAGCTCCAGTTTTTTGTTCCCGAAGGCTCGCTGGTATACCGCAGTCACTCCCCGGGTCTCCTCGAGGGCGCTCTTGATAGTGCGAGCATCTCCGAAGGAAAGTCCCGAAACCAACAGCTTCACGGTTCGCCCGGGTACGCCTCCGGCGGATCCGCTTACCAGGGAGTAAGCCACCTTGTGCACCAGCCCCAGGGAGGATTCGTGAGCACAGATGGTAAGCCCCTTCACCGCCGCATCCTGGGCGGAAGTGCCCTTATCCTTGTGTTCGAACTTTTCGGTGCCCACCACGTAGGCGGTCTGGGTAAGAATGGCCTTGAGCTGAAGCTGGGAACGCACTCCGTAAATGCGGATTCCCTCCACCTTCTGGCTTGCGTAGGGAATGGCCTGGGCCCGGCCGTAAACGAGCACATCCGCATCGAAATGCTTTGCCAATTCCTGGAGCCGACCGGTATCCCCGGTATCCCGGGCAAGTTCGTACTCCCGCTGGTTCAACCGTTTGGCCTGTTCCGGGTCCACCAGGAGATACCCCGCCTTTTCGAAGAGCCGCAGGGTTTCTCCTTCCACGGTGGAGAGAAAGGGACGCTCGCCATCCACGTTTTCATCCACCACCACCATGACCCGGGGATTTCCCAGGGCATCGATGACCACGGGCCCCAAAACGCCGTCCAGCTTCTTTACGGAGACCTTGCAGGTAGCCTTGAGAATGAAAATATCCTCTTCCACGGTTTCCGAAGTCACCTTGAAATCCGTCACGAGCCCCTTGGACTGGGAGAAGACCTTATCCTTCACCACCTGAAAGTCCTTCATCTCCGTAATGCCTTCCACGTAAGCTCCGATGCCCTTTTCCAAAGCGTCCCGGTAGGCCTGGCGCTTCGCCTCGTCCCGGGCTCTCGTTTTATCGCCGTTGATTATAGGAGCCTGTCCCTCCGCCTCCACCGTAATGTCCTGGGCCGCATATCCCGCAAGGGGAAGGAGAAAGAGCCCCAGGCAGAGAGCACAAAGGAGAACTTTCCAAGAATGTCGCATAAGCGCCTCCTCGATCTAGCGTTTCACCACCGTAACCCGGCAGGTGGTCCGGAAATCCCAGGTGCTGTTGCGAATTTTGCTCGCCGCGCTGTTGGGGATAACGATATCCACGTTCTGAGGGCCCACTACCTTTACCGCCTTCACCACCAGGGGACGATCCGCCACCCGGGGGGCGTTTTTGGCATAATCGAGATTGGTCTGGTAATCACAGAGCCCCGAAGAGAGAAAACGTTCCTTGTCCACGAAGGAGAGGCCGTAGACCTCTTTTCCCGATTCATCCAGCACCCGGAAGGTCATGGCGGGAATCAGGGGGAGATGGCGGACGTCGATAACAAGACCGGTAATCTTGGTTCCCTTGGGCTGAGGAGTCACCGGCTTGGATCCCGGCTGCTCCGGAAGGGCGGGAGTTACCGCCTTGCGCATATCCTCCATCTTGATACGGCCGGTAACGCTGTAAATCTCTCCGTCCCAGGTGGCGTCGATAATTTCCACTCTCTTGATGGTTCCCTGCACCTGGGTGCTCACATAGTCGTTCACCATGAAATCCTGCATGCTCGTCTTGGCATCCACCCGGACTCCCTTGACGAACTCGAGAAGGTTCCGCTGCAGATCCACCACGGCTCCTCTGCGAGCGAGGAGCTTACCCTGAGACGTGTTTTCCTTGCCCGAAGGAGGAACCGCCTGTCCCGTAGCTTCGATATAACCCTCGGTCCAGTTGATCCTGGCATTTTCGCCCTCTTCCAGGACATCTCCCAGAGTCTGCAATCTCCCGTAAGCCTGCTGAACCGGGCAGAGGAAGACCAGCAACAGACACAAAGATCCTACAAGAACCCCTATTTTTCGCATTTCTCATCGCTCCTTTCCACGTTGAAACCCAGACAATCACGACGTTTGCGCGACGCCTACGAAAAACCCACGATATTTCTAAAGAAAAGTATAGCATTTTCTCCTTTCCGATTGTATCTCCTCTCAGCAGATGTTATCATTCCTTTAGCGGAGAAAACAGTTTTTTGGCATATTTTTTTCGGGTTTTATACATTCTGTGCATAACACAAACACAAGGAGGCGACACGCCATGAAAAAAAGACGTTCATCCTTAACCGCAGGATTTCTTATAATGGCACTCTGCTGTATTCCTCCGGGCATTGCGGAATCCCGGGGAGTGGATCTTGAAAGCCTTCTCGATTCCTCCCCGTCGAACATCCAGACATCCTTCGAGGATGTAGGCCCTCCTTCCCAGGATTCCCTTTTCGGCATGCAGCGTTTCGATTCTCCCTCCTTCGAAAAGGCCGCCGCCAAAGCCGCGGCGCAGCATTCCCCGGGGGTATGGATGATTCAAACCGGCAGCGGCATGGGCTTCGTGGCCACCGGAGACGGGAGCTACCCCACCAACCTTACCAACCGTAATGCCGCCCGGGAAGCACACCGCCAGGCCTACGTGGCGGCGCATATGCGGGCCAAGAAAAATCTTGCCCAGGCCCTGCGGGGATTGCCCCTGGAAGCCAGAGAGAAACTCGCGGAAGAGGCCTACGACGAGGATAACGCCGAGGAATCCCTGAACGCCCGCTCCTCCCGGTACGAAGAGCAGATTCATCAAGCGGTGGAAGCCACGCTTCGAGGGTTTGTAACCTACTCCGTCTTCGATGACGGAGAGGGGCTGGTATACGTAAGCATCGTAACCTCTCCCAAAATCCGCCACGCCACCCGGGCGGTTTCCGAGGGCCTTCTGGACTGCACCTCCCTGGGAGCGGGAATGAAACGAATCTCCCGGGAGCTCGATGCGGGATTGGTTCCCCCCGTGGGAGGGCGCATCATCAACGTCCCCGAAACCAACGAGGTGGCCCTGGTCTCCTTCGGAAGCGCCCTGGTACACCAGGATACGAGCGGTGCAAGCACGGGGCAGGACAAGCTCACCGCGGGACGCCGGGCCAAGGCCCAGGCGGACAAAGCTATGGTGGCCCTCATGACGGGAGATCAGTTCATGTGGGAATACGGCTACTACCGGGAGCAGGAGAGCACCTCCACCAACTTCGAAGAGGTGGCCACGGACACCAATCTCACCGGCCCCTCCCAGGAAAGTACGAAAAAACTTCTGGAAGAGCGCAAGGAGACCTTCCTCAACCTCATCCGGGACAGCGAAGCCGCCCAGAGCGTGGTGCGGGGTATCGTTCCCCAGGGAACCAACAGCAAGACCTGGTATTCCAAGGACGGATGGTGTTACGTGGCCAACGTCTATACCCCCTCTTCGGGAGCCCAGGCTGAAGCGGCGGCCAAGGAGATGGGCATTACCGCCTATGTTCCCGAAAATCCTCCCGGCCCTCCTCCCATAGGCACCCCCTCCAAGCCCGGTTCGGAACCCCTTTCGGTGCCGGTGAAAGAAACCCTGAATACCCACATCGACGAGGAAGAGGGCATTGTAGAGATCCTGGGAGAGGCGGTAGCTCCGGAAGGAAAGGAGGATACCGGCCAGGGGAAACTCCTCGCCCGGCGGGGAGCCTACCTGGATCTGCAGCGGAACTTTCTGGAATTTATCAAGGGAGCTCAGGTGGATGCGGAAACTCTCATGGAGGACCTCATGGTAACAAGCGACGAAGTGAACTCCACCGTAAAGGGCTACATGAAACGCATCGTCATTCGGGAGGAATCCTGGGACGGTTCGGTTTTCACGGTGAAGGGAAGCATGTCCCTCAAGGAAATCGACAAACTTCTCAAGGGGTTTGTCAACCGGGGCAAATAGCGTAACAGGAAACGACACATTTTATGCAAATATTTTCAAGGGAGGGATCGAGATGAACATCAAAAGAAAAAGCGCAATAACTCTTGCAGCGGTATGGGGAGCCCTCTTGTGGAGCCTCCTCCTTCTGGGAGGCCCTCTTCCGGCTCAGGCTCAGGATACGGAACTTCCTCCTCTGCCCCCGCTCCAGACGGTAGCGGCGAATCCCCAGTTCGACATCGACGCCATACTGCAGCGTACCCCCGTGGAAGCCTCGGCGGCGGAGGTCAAGCAGGCGGCGGCGGAGATTCCGGTTACCCGGACACAAGATGCCACTCTCGGTGTAGAGACGGTACAGACGGAGACTCTGGAAGAGGGGCTCAAAATCGTGGCGGCGGAACTCGGTACGGGAGTGAGGGCCATCAAGGCGGGCAGCGGCATCGCCTTCGTGGCTACGGGGATCGGGGATTACCGGCTTTACCCGAATCCCAACGCCAGCCGCATGTCCATGCGCCAGGCCTACGTAACCGCCCTGATGAATGCCAAGAGAGAACTGCTCACCTATCTTCGGGGGCTTTCCCTTCAGGCTTCCCAGGAGCTTTACAGCTCCGCCCAGGACTTCGTGGATGATACTGAAACCCTGGCGAACCGCTCCGATTCCTACGCCCAGGAGATTCAGCGCTTTACCAGCGGCATGATCCGGGGATTCACCGCCTACAAGGTGGTGGACGATCACGACAAGCACGTAGTGTACGTAAGTATCGTCACCTCTCCCAAAATTCGGCAGGCCGCTCTCGCGAGAAGCAACTCCGTTCTGGAGGCAGCAAACGTGGCCACGGGACTCAAGAGGGTCTTCCGGGAAATCGAGGGAGGCGTGGTTCCTCCTGTGGGAGGACGGGTAATCTCGGTTCCAGAAACGGGAGAAGTGGCGGTAATCTCCTTCGGAAGCTCCATCATTCTCGATTACGACGGGGCCTCCGCATCCAAGGAACAGCGCATTGCCAGCAACCGGGCCAAAGCGGATGCGGATCAGGCCATGGTAGGCATTCTTACGGGAGAGGATTTCTTGTGGGAAAGCGGCATGTTCCGAACCCAGGACGAAAGCTCCGCCAACTTCGAAACCATCCTCAAGGAGGATCCCTACGGGAACACCGTGGAAGAGCGTAAAAAGCTGGCGGAGATTCGAAACACCTTCCTCGCCCAGACTCGGGACGGAGAGCACTACAAGGGCATCATCCAGGGCAATCTCCCTCCGGGAATCAACAGCAAAACCTGGATCAGCGAAGATAACGGCTGGGCCTTCGTAGCCAATGTCTATCTCCCCAGCGCCACCGCGGCGGCCAAGGAGGCGGCCCGGGAGCTGGGAATCACGGTACCCGAGGCTCCGGACATGCCCAAAGCTCCTCCGGCGGAACCCTTCGATCCCGGCAAAGGACCTTCGGGACAAATCCAGGAGGATAGCTCTCTCTAAGAAAGGCCGGAATCCGTCCTTTCGGATCGAGCCCGAAACAGCCTCTTAGGAGAAATCTCCCTCTTTATCAAGAGGAGTGAAGAGGGCGGGAGCGGGCACAAGCCTTCGCTTCCGCCCTTTCGTCGCATTTTTGTGGAGGAAAAGGCCATGAAAAAGATTGCCAAAGGTTATATTCGGTTCCTCCTGCTTTTTTTTCTTTTTTTTCAAATTCTCGGAACCCCGGCATGCCAGGGCGCTCCGGAGCTTTCTCTTCGGGAGTTCGCCAAGGAGACCGATGCTCCGGCTCCCCTTCTGACACTCCTGGAACGGCAAATTCCTCCGGGATTTCCTCCGGGAAGCTATGCCGCCGCCTACCAAGGCTGGGAAGGATATTTCTCCCTTCTTCCGCCGGATGAAGCGGCTTCGCTTCCCAATCCTCCCGCAGCCCTGAGAAGAGCGGAAACGCGCTCCTTCGAGAGGGCTCTCCAAAAGATCCTGGAGGATCAGGAACTTTTCCGGAAATTTCGTTTTCCCTCTCTGGGAGTGCAAGCTCTTCTGCATCTTCGGGGCAAGCTGCTGACCCGCCTGGAAAGCGCTCCGGGAGCCTGGAAACGAAGCGGCTTTCTCGAGGATATGCCCTGGAATTTACTGCTGCTCCCTCCGGGGAACCTTTCCATGAGCTCTCTTTCTCCGGATCTTCCTTCCCGGGAGGAGCTCCTCCCGAAATACCGGGAGCTCTGCCTCCGGGAGGGCCGCAAACTCCGGCAAGAGGGGAATTTCCAAAAGGCTTTATACTACTATCAGGAGTGGCTTTTCCTCTCTCCCTTGGGACCTTCCACCCCCTCTCTTCTGGAATACTGCGAAGTTCTTTTGGAAAACCACAGCTTTCAGGAAGCCCGGGAGCTTCTGGAAAAACTTGCCAAACAACGCTGGCACACCCTAACGGAGGGAGAGAAATACGCTCTTCGCCTTCTTTGGGAACGAAGTTACCTACCCTTCTCGGAATAGAGGATCTACAAGTTACAACTTGGACACCTAACAGGCTGAGGCTTGTTCCGACTTCAGCGATTTGTTTCAGAGGAGACTACAAGGAGATTTCCGGAAAGGAATAGGGCAGCTCAAAATACCCTGAAAAGACAAAAAGCCAAGGCTCTGCAGATTCCCAAAGGGAGTCGTAGTGCCTTGGCTTTTTCGTAAAGCCTTGGAATTACAGGGATTGTGGATAACTTTCGCCGAAGTCGACAAGGACATTTTTACAGACATTCGAGACATATTTTTAGACATATTTCAGGACATGTAAATTGACATTTTGAAAAAGAAAGCCTATGCTTTCCCCACAAAAATTGCTGTAAAAGGAGGGGAAGGACTATGCCTAAAAGAGCTTATGAAACAAGCCATCCTTGGATCGTTTTCAAGCCAAATCTCAGCAAATCCAGGACCAAATTATGGATGCTTCTCGGAGCGGCACAATCCAAATGCCGTCACCTCGCTAAAGTCATACTGCTACCCGAATTAGCCAATGAAATGCATCAGGTTTATCTTGCCAAGGGAGCATTGGCAACTACCGCCATAGAGGGAAACACCCTACGAGAAGACGAGGTGGAAGCATACTTGAAAGGAGAGCTTGAACTTCCTCCTTCACGGGAATACCTCGAACAGGAAATACAAAACATCGTTGATGCGTGCAATAAGATTGGCGAGAAAATACTTTTTTCTCAGGATTTTTCCCTTTGTTCGGAAGAAATTCGGGAATATAACAAGGATGTACTTCGCAATTTAAAGGTAGAAGAGGGTGTCATCCCCGGGGAGTACAGAACACATTCCGTGGAGGTAGGCAAATATCGGGGGGCACCGGCGGAGGATTGCCCGTATCTCATGAATTGTCTCGTTTCCATGCTTCAAGAAATCACAGATCCGGAGCACCCCGCTCTAGGAAAAGGCTTCGAGATTGCCTCGGGGATTCTTGCCTCTATTCTGGCCCATCTTTATATCGCATGGATCCACCCCTTTGGTGATGGAAACGGCAGAACGGCACGGCTCCTGGAGTTCCGATTTCTCCTCGAAGCTGGGGCCCCCACCCCGGCTGCCCATCTTTTAAGTAATCATTACGACAAAACCCGCTCCGAATACTATATAAAATTGCACGAATCGTCGAAACGGGACGACGGGATCTCACAATTCCTCGAATACGCCCTCCAGGGATTCATCGACGGATTGGATGAGCAAATAGATCTCGTTCAAGAACAGCAACGGAAGATCCTTTGGAGATATTTGGTCGATCAAAGCTTTGCCAAGGATACCGGATCTACCGCTATCCGGAAAAAAGGGCTTGTTTTCGCTCTTACCGATGCGAAAGAACCCGTAGAAATCGACCTTATGGAAATTCGAAGGCTGTCCCCGGAACTTTCCGATGAATATGCGAATAAAACGAAGAAAACTCTCACCAGAGACATAAAGAACCTGCTAGAACAACACCTTATAGTGAAGGAAGGAAACAAGATCAAAGCCAATACGGATCGCGTCTTAGCCCTTCTTCCCCTGAGACGGATCTGAACTATCTCTACCAACTTCGGCAAGCCCTCCTTCCCTTCCGGCTTTTTCCTCCGGCACTCTCCGGTTGTTCACCCTTAAAATTTCGGAGCACCTTGTTTTTGCGAACCTCTCCTTAAACACTACGCTACGCCCGCTCCTCTTCCCGGGAACAGGAAAGGAAAATAGCGTCGAACTCCTCCGCATGTTCCTGGAAGAGAGCGAGAATCTCCGGATCGAAATGTTCGGGCTTTACCCGGCCATCTCCTTCCAGAAGGATGCGGCGGCTTTCTTCGTGAGAAAAGGGTTCCTTGTAACAGCGACGGGCCCGAAGGGCATCATAAACGTCCGCAAGCCCTACGATTCGGGCGGCAAGAGGAATGGCTTTCCCCTGAAGCCCCCGGGGATAACCGCTCCCGTCCCAGCGCTCATGATGACAGAGACAGATATCCCGGGCCATGGAGAGCCAATCGGAATCCCCCAGGATATCCACGCCATAGCGGGTGTGCATTTTCACAATTCCGAACTCCTCGGGAGTAAGCCGGGCAGGTTTGGAGAGTATATGCAAGGGAACCTTGAGCTTCCCGATATCGTGAAGCATGCTGTAGGTTCCAAGATCCTCCAGGTAGTCCCCGGTGATGCCGAGCTTTTCTCCCAAAAAACGGGTATAGGAACG
>DAIPKP010000180.1:0-2417 GCA_036769705.1 Synergistaceae bacterium | reverse complement strand
GGGGGCATGTGGTGATCGAAGAGCTTACCCCCGAGGAGTTTCTCGCCTACAAGGGCGCGGGAGGAGGTGTTCTCGGAGGGCTGGCGTCTCTTTCCGCCCGGCTCATGGGAACCACCTATCTTCTGAAAAAACGCAGCTCTCCCAACCCTCCCTCGAAGCTGGAAAACACGCTTCTTTCGGCGCTTTTTCCCTCTGGAGAGAAGGATCTGCTTCTGCGCCAGGAAAACCATCCCGTTCTGGAAGACGCCAAGGACCGTACGGAGGTGCATTATATGGCGGAGGGAAAAGATCTCTTCTCCAAAAATAGCCTTCTCTGGATCCTGGGGCTTCTGGTGCCCATTCCCTTCTGGATTTTTATCATTCTGGGGCACAAGGAGGAGCTGGGAGCGCTCTCCATTCTCCTCTCCATACTTTTTACCCTGGCGGGGTTCATACTCTGGAAATCCTTGCGACGCCTCAAGGGAGAGGGAGGCTTTTTTAAAAAACTCTTCCGGAACGTTCTGCCCGCTTTGCTGGTGCTGCTCTTCTTTCTCGTGGTTTTTGCCCTCTTCGATATGGGGCTTATGCTCGTTCCTCTTACCTCCCTTCTGATCGGAGGAGGAGCGGTGGTTTTTCGGGAGCTTCTCACCATTCGCAGTCCCAAGGGTAACGAGGTTCTTGCCGAGGCGGAGGGGCTTGCCATGTACATGCACACCGCGGAGAGGCACCGTTTGGAGCGGTTCAATCCTCCCGAGGAAACTCCCGAGGTTTTCGAAGCCCTTCTTCCTTATGCCTTCGCTCTCGACGTGGCCCATACCTGGGCGAACCGTTTCGAGGAGGTGCTCAAGGAAAAGGGATACGAACCTACCTGGTATCAGGGGGCGCACATGGCCTCTTTCTATACCGGGGCGGGAATCAGCTCTCTTACCTCGTCGATTTCGAGCTCCATCGCATCGGCTTCCACCCCCCCGGGGTCTTCTTCGGGATCCGGAGGAGGAGGCTCTTCCGGTGGCGGCGGCGGCGGAGGAGGCGGTGGCGGCTGGTAGATTCCGCCGGATGTATGGAAAAAGAGAAAAAGACTCCGGAAAAAACTTTTCCGGAGTCTTTTTGCTTTGTCCCTCCAAAAAAGAAAGAGAGCCTTTCAAAAGGAAACGTTTTCTCTTATAAGGTTTCAAGAAAAGAAAAATATCCTTGAAAAAGAGAGGGCTTAATTGAGAATATCCTTTAAAATTCCTCTCCGTAAAAAACAAAAAAACCGTTGACTTAAAGGGGAAAACATAGTAGGATGCTGGAAAGTGAACGGATACTTCTCCAAATAAACTTAAGTTTATCGGCGTGAAATATGTAAACCACCATAAGCTGAATGTTCAAAAATAATTCGTAAAGGAAGAGGTGTTATGATGAATCGCTATTCATCCCAAGAATTGATGGATATGGAGCATCAGTACGGAGCACACAACTACCATCCCCTGGAAGTGGTTATCTCCAAGGCCGAGGGTATCTGGGTGGAGGATCCCGAGGGACGGCGCTACATGGATATGCTCTCCGCCTATTCCGCAGTCAACCAGGGGCATCGGCATCCCCGGATCGTCCAGGCCCTCAAGGATCAGGCGGACGTGGTTACCCTCACCTCCCGGGCTTTCTTCAACGACCGCTGGCCTCTCTTGCCAAAAAGCTCGCGGAGTTTACGGGCAAGGAGATGATCCTTCCCATGAACACCGGTGCCGAGGCTGTGGAGACCGCCATCAAGACCATGCGCAAGTGGGGCTACCTGGTGAAGGGTGTGGAGCAGGACAAGGCGGAGATTATCGTCTTCGAGGAAAATTTCCACGGCCGTACCGTGACCATCGTCTCCTTCTCGGTGGACGAGGTCGCCAAGGATAACTACGGTCCCTACACTCCGGGCTTTACCATCGTTCCCTACGACAATCTCGAGGCGGTGGAGAAGGCGGTAACCAAAAACACCGTGGGTATTCTCGTGGAGCCCATTCAGGGCGAGGCGGGGGTTGCGGTTCCCAGCGAAGGCTTCCTCAAGGGCTTGGAGGCTATCGCCCGGAAGAACAACGTGCTTCTCGCTCTGGACGAAGTGCAGACCGGTTTCTGCCGTACCGGTAAAACCTTCGCCTTCCAGCACGAGGGGATCACTCCGGACATCATCGTCATGGGCAAGGCCCTGGGAGGCGGCATTCTCCCGGTTTCCGCCATCGCCGCCAACAAGGACATTCTCGGGGTTTTCGAGCCCGGAAGCCATGGCTCCACCTTCGGGGGCAATCCCCTAGCCTGCGCGGTAGCCACAGCGGCGCTGGACGTTCTGGTGGACGAGAAGCTGGCGGATCGGGCTGCGGAACTCGGAACCTACTTCATGGAGGGCCTGCGGGCCATCAATTCCCCCAAAATCAAGCAGGTTCGGGGCAAGGGACTTCTTATCGGTGTGGTGC
>DAIPKP010000179.1:0-2440 GCA_036769705.1 Synergistaceae bacterium | reverse complement strand
TACTCTGGGAGGAAGCGCGGTAGTGGCATCCCTCATCTATGCAGGGCCCGGCATGCTCGCCTTTACCACGAGCCAGATTTTCAGCGGGATGCTTTCTTTGGGGCTTATCTCCCTCCCCCTTTTCATCTTCATCGCCTGTCTTTTCGAAAAATCCGGCATAGCGGAGGACATGTTCGAATGTTTGCGCCATTGGCTTGCTCCCGTACACGGTTCTTTGGCCATGGCTTCCGTCGTTGCCTGCGCGCTTATCGCCGCTTTCTCGGGGGTTTCCACCGCCGGAGTGGTTACCATGGGGATTATCGCTCTTCCCATGATGCTTCGGCTTGGATATCACAAGGGCATCGCCACGGGCTCCATCATGTCCGGCGGAGTTTTGGCGATCCTCATTCCTCCCAGTGTTTCCTTTATCGTTTACGGCATGCTTGCTCGCGTGTCTATCGGGAAGCTTTTTGCGGGAGGTCTCATCCCCGGGCTTCTTCTCACCGTGGGTTACATGATTTACATTAATGTCAGGTGCCGTCTGAATCCCGAACTCGGCCCTCCCATGCCGGTGGAAGAACGGGTTTCCTTTAGGGAAAAGCTTCGTATTACCAGAGGCTTGCTGGCTCCCTTCCTTCTGATTTTTTCCATTTTGGGCACCATTCTTATCGGTGCGGCATCCCCTTCCGAATCCGCCGCCATCGGAGCTTCCGTCGCCCTGGGCTGCGTACTTGCCCGGGGGCAATTGAAGTGGAATTTGTTGAAAGAGACCTGCTATAGAACGTTTCGGATTACCAGTATGGTTATGTGGATTATTTTCGGGGCGAAGATGTTTGCCACCATTTTTGTGACCGTAGGTGCGGCGGAAATGATACGGGAGACCTTCCTCAATCTGAACGTGTCGCCTATCGTCATGATTCTCATGATGCAGATGACCTACATCATCATGGGCTGTGTCACCGAAGAGATAACCATGATGTCCCTGACCATACCGATCTA
Organism: Synergistaceae bacterium; assembly: GCA_036769705.1. Classification (GTDB taxonomy): domain Bacteria; phylum Synergistota; class Synergistia; order Synergistales; family Aminiphilaceae; genus DAIPKP01. The sequence goes on along the minus strand of DAIPKP010000179.1, from coordinate 1,462 downwards.
CGCTCCCATACTCGCCGCTTTGGGATTCGATCCCGTCTGGTTCGGAGTTCTTTTCATGGTGAATATGCAGATAGGCTATCTTACTCCCCCCTTCGGCTATTGCCTGTTCTACATGAAGGGCGTCGCTCCTCCCGAAATCAGTACGGTGGACCTTTATCGTGCGGTCTGGCCCTTTATTCTGATCCAGCTTGCGGTGCTCCTGCTGATCCTTTTCTTCCCCCAGATCGTTCTTTGGCTCCCCAATACGGTACTGGGCATTAGATAAAAAGGCTCTGTTTTCTCTCAGGTAGAGGTCTTCGATAATTTTCACGACGCTCCACGGTGAAAAAAGTTCGGAGGAGTTGGTGAGGAAAAGATGAATAAGAATAAAATGGGGTCTGCCATGGGCCCTGATAAAAAACGTTATTTCGGTTATGTGGGTAAGGAGCAGATACATCAGTATTTTTCCGTTCCCAAAGGGCAGGTGGTGTCGGGCTTTTCCGTGGGCATTCTGCTTTTGGATAACTGGTATCCTGCCATTCCGGGTAACGTAGCCAACGGAACGACCTATACTTTCCCCGTTCGGCATCGGATGGTCGAAGGCGCTACCTGGGAGCGGATCAATTGCGGCGATCCCATGCTTACCGAAGAGATTATAGGAGTAGCCAAAAGCCTTCAATGCGAGGGATGCCGTGTTATCTGCGGTGCCTGTGGCTATTTTGGACACTTTCATCGTGCCGTGGTGGAGGCCCTCGAGGTTCCGGTTTTTCTCTCCAGCCTGGTTCAGGTGCCTCTTATCAAGGCAACCATGAGGACCGACCGGAAGGTGGGGATCATCTGCGCCGATGCAACGGCTTTGACCGGTGGTATTTGGGAAAGCTGCGGGGTGGACCCGAAAAGCTGCGTCGTGGCGGGGATGCCCAAGGGAGGGGAGTTCGATCGGGGAATCCTTCATGACCAGGGGCATTTCGACAGCGGTCGGATTTGCGAGGAGCTTGTAGATACGGCGGGAGCGCTTCTTTCGGAGCATCCCGAGGTGGGGGCTCTTCTTTTGGAGTGTTCCGATCTTCCTCCGTATGCAGCGGAGCTCCAGCGGATTGTGGGGCTTCCTGTCTATGATTACATTACCATGATCAAATTCGCCCATAGTGCGGTTTGTCAAAAGCCCTACGAAGGGTTTATGTAAAGCTCCTCCTTCGCGGCTGGTTATTCGGGGTACTTATAGAAAGATATGGCAAGGCCGGGATCCTCCACAAGAGAAGGATTCCGGCCTTGTCGGCTATTTTATGTTTATGTGCTCTTCGAATCTGGAAGGTCGCCAAATCATGAAGTCTTTTCCGAAAGCTTCGAAAAGTATCGGGACGGCGGTTGGTGCTCTTCATGGCAGTATTGCATGCGAACGCCGCAACTCCTGTAATTTGTATCCAGTCTATTTTTTCGAGTAGCGTATCTTTCCATCCACCATGGTGTAGCGAGGCCGGAC
>DAIPKP010000178.1:0-2454 GCA_036769705.1 Synergistaceae bacterium | reverse complement strand
TATTTTTCGACCAGGAGCTCGTCTCCCTGGGCGAGGAAAAGCTTGGGAGCCTCGGGGTCGTTTTCCGCTTCCATGATATTGCCTCCGTGAAGAGGGCAAACCGCCGTGGGCGTGAGGTGAGAGGGCATGATAATAGCTACTTTGGGACACATATCCGTAGCCCGGTATCCCGTGGTGCGGCAAATGGCGATCCTCTCCATTCCTGCGGGATGGCGAGGGAATTCTTTCTCCAAATCGAGCACTTCCAAGGCCTGGGTTACAAAATCCTTCCAGATGGGAGCCGCCACCACTCCCCCCGTGGCCTTGTTGCCGATGGGGCTGTGGTCGTCGTTTCCCGCATAAACCGCTACCACAAGGCCCGGAAGGCCTCCCACAAACCAGGCATCCCGGAACTCGTTGGTGGTTCCGGTTTTGCCGAAAACTTCATATCCCTTGATCCGGCATCTTTGTCCCGTGCCGTAATTAACCACCAGTTGGAGAAGAGAGCGCATCATGACCGCCATCTCCTCGGGAAGCCCTTGGGAGATCTGGGGCCCGTTTTGTTCGATCACCACATCGCTGTCCGAAAGAATTTCCCGAATGGCAAAAGGAGTTACCCGGTATCCTCCGTTGGCGAAGGTACAGTAGGCTGCGGCCATCTCCAAAGGCGTGACGCTGGCGGAACCGAGAGCCACCGAGAGGTCGTGAGGAAGGTGGGGAGAAATGATTCCCGCATGACGGGCCATGGTGATGATCTTTTCGGGCCCCGCCAACTGTGCTGCCCGAACCGCCACGGTATTGTAGGAATGGATAAGGGCGTTGGCGATGGTAGTCTCCCCGTGATAATCTCCACCGTAGTTTCCCGGAGCCCATCCGTTATCAAAGGAAAGAGGGGCATCCAGAAGGCGATCCAGAGGGCGCAGTCCGGAATCGAAAGCCGCGAGATAGGTGAAGGGTTTGAAAGAAGATCCCGGCTGACGGTAAGCTTGGGTGGCTCGGTTGAACTTGGATATGGCAAAATCCTTGCCCCCTACGAGAGCGAGGATTTCTCCCGTGGCTGCATCCAGAGCCACGATGGCTCCATCCGTCCGGAGCTCCTGGATGCTCTGCTGGGCGATCTCCTGAAGTCTCATGTCCAGTGTGGTGGAAACTTTGAGTCCTCCCCGGTACACCTGGTCTTTTCCGTACTTGGGAAGAAGATCTTTGAAAAGCACGTAGGAAACGAAATAGGGCGCTGGGGAGGCCTGGAGAGTTTTGGTTTTCAACCCGACCAGCTGCAGCTCCTCCTGGCTCGCCTGATTTGCCTGCTCCTGGGAGATCATGCCCAGCTCTACCATACGGCGCAAAACATACTGTTGGCGATTTCTCGCGGCTTCCTCCGACCGATAGGGGCTGTAACGTCCCGGAGCGGGGAGAATCCCCGCTATGATAGAGGCCTCTGCGAGAGAGAGCTGGTTCGGGACTTTGCCGAAGTAAATCTGAGAGGCTGCTCCGATTCCCCAGGCTCCATGCCCCACATGGACCGAATTCAGGTACATCTCAAGAATCTGATCCTTGGAAAAAAGCTTCTCCAGCCGAAAGGCGAGAATGGCTTCCTTGGCTTTCCGTTCCAGGGTTTGTTCGTGCGTAAGAAAGAGGGTACGTGCCACCTGCTGGGTAATGGTACTCCCCCCCTGTTTTACTTCCTTATGCATGATATCCACCAGAAGAGCTCGGGCTATGCCCTGGAAATCCAAACCGCTGTGCTGATAAAAACTGGAATCCTCCGCGGCGATAACCGCTTGGACCATCCAGGGAGAAATGTCGTTTAGGGGTACCCACTTGCGGTTTTCCTCGTAAAGCCTGGTGAGAACGTTGCCGTGGCGATCGTACAGTACCGTAGTAAGGCTCTGTTTGTGGTGAATGATTTCGTCCGTGCTGGGGAGATCCGCACTGAGTTTTCGTACATAGAAAACGCCCCACAAAGATGTAGCGGCTACTGCGAGAAGAAAGAGAAAGAGAAACATCGTTAAAACGAAGAAAAAACATCCCTTCTCCTTTTTTTCGCTTTCCTTCTCTTTTCGGCCATTTCGGGGCTGGCGTTTCCGGGAAAGCAGGGTCTCCGAAGATTCGGAACGAGAGCTTCTGGTATCTTTCTCAGATTTTTTCATGGGCAGACATCAATCTCCTTCGGGCTAAATTCTCCATCTCTTTCGGAGGTTCGCCCCTCGGAGAAACCCGCTCGATAGCGGAGGCAAGTTGTTTTACTTCCGGTATCGAGCGGGTTTCTCCGAGGGCCTATTCGGGATTATAGCACAGACGAAAAAAAAGGGCTTGCAAAGCTCAGAGAAGCATGATATAGTACCTTTCGCCGCCATGAGAGCGGTGAAGCAAAGTACCTTGTTAACAGAATACAGCGTGCATCAAGTAATGCAAACTCAAAAAAAGCAGTACTCAAAGAATCAGGCGAATTGTCTGTGGAATCTTTGTAAGATA
>DAIPKP010000004.1:52308-60098 GCA_036769705.1 Synergistaceae bacterium | reverse complement strand
ACCGTACTTTGAAGGGAGGGATCCACCATGGAAACTGCGGGATAGAGAGCTTCGTCCTCCAGGGCCCATTTGAGGTTTTTTTCTTCGTTGGTAATCACCGCACTGCAGTTCATTTCGGTGCCCGTAGCGGAGGTGGTAAGCACCCCGAAGAGAGGCGGGGTTTTTTCCGGCACCGGGGCAGTTCCCTCGAAAAGATCCCACACATCTCCGGGAGCGTAGGCCACCCCCGCGGCGATGGCCTTGGCGGTGTCGTACACGCTGCCGCCTCCCAGGGGGACGAGGGCCTCCAGTTTTTCCTCCCGAAAAAGACGAATTCCCTCCCGCACCTTGCCCAAAAGCGGGTTGGGACGAATTCCCCGGAGCTCCTCCCAGGCGATGTTTGCCTTTTCCAGGGAGGAGGTTACCCTGTGGTATATGCCGCTTTCGAAGATGAAATCCTCTCCGTAGAGCACCAGGAGCACCCTGGAAATTCCCCGGAGAGCCATTTCCTCTCCGAGATTTTTCAGGATATCCCGGCCGAAAATGATTTTGGTTGGGTTCCAGTAGGTGAAGTTATTCATGTTCTTCATAGTCTCCTTCTTCAAGGTCGCTCGACAAATCCCGCCTTTCTCGATTCCGGCAGTTCGAGCGGTCTTCGTTCGTGATATGGACGAAAAAGGTTCCTCCGGGAACTCTTTCACGTCACCCATGGCTCTGCACAGAAACTTTGGAAATTGGGATCGTATCTATCTCTATTTCCCAGAGTACCCTCTAGGACCTCTTTTTTTAGATTCCGGGGAAATTATCTATAATAGATATATGGGAGCTTGTTCGCCCGGTCAATTTCCTTGCACTCCTTCTCTCTCATCATTATTATCGTAGCAACAGGCTCAAAAAATATTCCCTGGTCATCAAGGAGAATCCATGACAAAATCTTTTTCTCGAAAGCCTATGCAACGCACCGCTCTTCACGAGGCGGGACATCTCGGCATGGCCCTGCTTCTGGGCATGGAGGTGCAGCGCTGTGCCCTGGCTCCCGCCGGAGAAATCTGGCGTCCCGGTGAATTGGGACGCTGTACCGTGCTGCTTCCGGATCCCGTGGGGCTTCGGCGTTTTCTTCTTTCCATGGGAGGTATTATGGCGGAAGAATTTCTGCTTTCGGAGAACCGGGGGGGCCTTCAGGATCGCCGGGACGCCCTGGAGGCCCTTCGGCACTATCTTGCCCATTACGAGGAGCCCGAGCGCCGGGAGGAGCTGGAGGATCTTTTCTCGCGAATTGCGGCGTTTTTCTCCCGTAAGGAGTTCCTGGATTTTCTTCGGGAAACTGCAGAAATCCTTCGGAAAGAAAAAATTCTGGAAGGCCCCCGCATCCGGCAAATCGCGGAAAACTTTCCTCTTCTTCCGGAGGTTTTCGAGCTTCGCCAAGATCTGGAAAGTTTCGAAAAAGCCTCTTCCGGAGAGCCCTGGAAAGAGTGGCTCTACGGAGCGGCAAAAAACTGCTGGGCCTGGCTACAACGCTTTCGCAAACCCTTCGAGGAGGATATGTGATTGTGATGCTACGGCACGGCTATTCCACCACTCCTCTAGGGCGTGGAGAGACGGAGATCGATTTCCGTTTCCGGTTCGCCCCGGAGCAGTACGTAGTGAGCTTCCGTACCGGAGAATTCCAGGGTAGTCCTTCCCTCTCCGGAATCGATTTCCCGCACCTCGGAATCATACACGAACCAGAAGCCGGAACCCTCAATGGAAAGGATACCCGAGGAAGGAAGCCGGAACCATTCTCCGAACCCCTCGCTTCCGATGGAAACCGAGGTCTCTCCCTCCTCGAGAAGAGGAACCTCCGAAAGAGGGCGATAGAGATAGCTCCCCAGGCGCAGCCACTCCTGGCCGTTCCAAGTCTCCATAGCGGCGTCTTCCATGCCCCGCACGCTGTCCGGAACGATCAAAAATTTACCGTCCAGCCGATTCTCCGAGGGAGGATTCATGTTCCCCAGGATATTGTTGCCCCAAAGATAGCCCTCCAGCCCGGGAACGATAAAGAACCGGAAGCCGGGAGCGTCGTCTTTTTCGGGAAAGGCTAGGGAAAGATCCCTATTGACGGGCAGCCAGGTTTCCCGGAGCCGGGCCTTCCAGGCTGCAGATAGAGGAGGGCTGTTCTCCTCCAGGCGCTGCCCCACCAGGAGGGAGTAGCTGTAATGAGGTGAGGCCCCCTTCTGGCGGAGGGCACAGTAGAAACGTTCTTGCCGGGAAAGAAGCCGCAAGGCCGTGACGGGATCCTCATCTCCGGCATACCAGCCGTCGCTGCGAAGCTTGAGATTCGCATACAGAGGATTCCAATCCGCCCCCTCGAGCAAATCGAGGGTCACGGAATCTCCCGCCTCGTAACGCAGGCGGAAAATACCGAGAGACGAGGCATACACTCCCGGGTACATCCGCTTCTGCTCCTCCGGCACCTCCCGGATCGGCAAGGGATCCGTCGAAAGAGGTTCCGGCATCTCCGAAATCCGCCCCCGCTCCACCAGAGCCTGCAGCAAAATCCGGTTCGAAATTTTCACGGCATGGGAAGAGGCGAAGGTGGTAGCCATGGATCCCGAGGCTCCGAAAACCACCACTCCAAGCTTCTCTTCCGACAGCACCATCATATTGCTTCCATAGACTCCGGAGAGATCTCCGGTTTTCTGCCAGGCCTCGATTCCCAGAGCTCCAAAGGCGGGCTGGGCCACGGTGTCCCATCCCAGGCCGTAGCGGTTCTCCTCGCACGGTACGGGATCGAAGGATCCAAGCCGCTGATCCTGCCCCATGGCAGCCACGGACTCCGGAGAAAGAATCCGGCGAGTATCGAGAGCTCCCTGGTTGATAAGCATTCTGGCCACTCGGGAGAGTTCCTCCGGGGTAGCATAAAAGCCTCCCGAGGCGTAGACGTTGAGGCAGAAGGGTGGAAACGGCTTCTCTCCGTCGTATGCCCTGGCCCAGGACATTTCGGGAAGAGGGACGTCCTGAAACTGGCTGGAGCTCATACCCAGGGGTTCGAGTATGTTCCGGCGGACAAACTCGGGATAGAATTCTCCGGTCACCGCTTTCACCAGATTTTCCACCATGGTGAAGCCGTCATTGTTATAGGCGCTGATGGTGCCGGGCTCGTAGATAAGACGCTGATAAACCATCTCGTCCATCATCCGAGCAGCATATCCGGGAAAGGGGGCGGAGGTGACGGAACCCGGCTCGTATCCCGGAATTCCCGAGGAGTGGTTCAGCAGCATCCGTACGGTGATATCCCGGTACCGCACATCCAGGGGCATGGCAAAATCCGGGATATAGGCGGTCACCGGTTCGTCCAGGGAGATTTCTCCGGAATCCACCAGCATCATTACCCCCAGGGTGGCGAGAATCTTGCTGATGGAGCAGGCTCCGTAAAGCGTCTCCGTGGTGGCAGCCAAGCCCGCCTCCCGGTCCGCAATGCCGAAGGCCTCGGACCAGATCACCCTCTCTCCGTCCACCAGGGCCACCGAAACCGAGGCGGCTCCGGTTTCCTCCATAACCTCCCGCACCGCCCGCCGCCCTTCATCGATGGCGGCGGAGTAGTTCACCTGGTTGCCGGAATTGGTTCCGCATCCGGTGAACAGAAAGAGAAACACCACAACGGAGAAAAATCCTGCGTATTTCTTCACGAGGGCACACATCCTTTCTTACGGCGAGATTGTTCCAGCAAAATGATGAGAATGCCCCCTACGATCATGGTTCCTCCTGCCAGAGTGGTGAGCGAGGGCATCTGATGCAGCAGAATCATTCCCCAGAAGATGGCGAAGGCGATTTCGGACATGGAGAGAATGGAGGCCACCCCTCCCGTAAGATGCCGGAGACTGAACTGCACCAGGGCATAGGCCAGCACCGTATTCACCAACACAAGATAGGAGAGCACCCCCGCAAGACGCCAGGAAAAGGAAGGAAAATCCTCGGGAAAATCCATGAAGCAGAAGATGATTACCACGAAAAGAGCTCCCCAGAGATAGGTATGAAAATACATCCCCAGGGGATCCCGGCCTCCCGGGCCATAGCGGCCGATGAGGAGATACCCCGCATAGGAAAACCCCGAGAGAAGCATGACTCCCACTCCGAGGAGATCCCCGGAGCCTCCCAGATTTCGCCCCACCGCCATCCAGACCCCTCCAAAGGCAAGGAGCAGGGCGATAAGCTGGGCTCTTGAAAGAGGCTGATGAAAGAGAAAGAACTCCAGCACCAGTACCCAGAAGGGAGCGGTATAGAAGAGGATGGTGGCGAAACCAACGGGTATCCGCACCAGGCCAATATTGGTAAGAAGAAAAATGCCCACCACCCCGAAAAGGCCGTTGAGCATTCGGAAAGGAACTTCTCTCAGGGAACAGAGGATTTTGGAGGGGCTTTTGCAGAGCAGCCAGAGCCCCACCACCAGGGCAGATCCCACCGCCCGGATGAGAGTGACCTCCACGGGGGAAATCCCCAGGGCCAGGGCTTCCCGCATGGCGGGGCCGATGGCACCCCAGGTGCATGCCGCAAGAAGCACTCCCAGGGCACCGAAAAGCTCCCGGGAGGGAGAGAGGGTTTTCGAAGAAAGGGTCGGAGGTTTTTTCATTCCAGAATGGTATCCTCTTTCAGATAAAAGAAATCCTTTTTATATAACCATACTTTCCGAAGAAAACCATAGCATGGAGATTACACGGAAACAAGCTCCAATAACCATGAAAAAAGGAGCCCCGCCGCATGTTCCGGCTCGGGCTCCTTTTCGTATTTTCCTGAGAGAGAGAATCTAGCAGTCGTAATAAAGGGCATACTCTCCCGGAGTGGGAAGCTCCCGCATGCGGGCACACTCCCGGGTTTTGAGTATTTTCCAGTTTTCCAGAAGGCTTTCGGGAAACACTCCGGATTCCGTGAGAAAAGCGTGATCTTTATCGAGCTCTTCCAGGGCCTCTTCCAGGGACGCCGGAAGAAGCTTGATGTCGCTCTCCGCGAGCTCGTAGAAGTTCTTCTCCAGAGGGCCGTATCCCTCCTTGAGAGGATCGATCTTTCTGGTCACGCCGTCCATTCCCGCCATGAGAAGCGCCGCAAAGAGGAGATAGGGATTCGCCGCGGCATCGGAGGAACGGAACTCGAACCGCCGGGAGGAGGGTGATTTGGCGTACCCCGGAACCCGAAGCACTGCGGAACGGTTGGCGGTGGCGAAACCGATGCCGATGGGCGCCTCGTATCCTCGCACCAGGCGTTTGTAGGAGTTGGTGGAAGGGCTCGCCAAAGCGGTGAGAGCGGGGGTATGCACCAAAATGCCTCCCATGAAGTGGAGCGCCAGATCCGAAAGCCCCGCATAGTTGCTGTCGGGGCCCGCGAAGGCGGACTGCCCATCTTTCCAGAGCTGCATATGCACGTGCATGCCGTTTCCCGCCTCTCCGTGGAGAGGTTTGGGCATGAAGGTGGCGGTTTTTCCGTGCCGCACCGCAGCGTTTTTGATAACATACTTGGAGAGCATGGTGGCATCCGCAAGCTTGAAGGCCTCGTCGATTTCCAGCTCGATCTCGTGCTGTCCCGGCCCTCCTACTTCATGGTGATGGTATTTTACGGGAATGCCGAGATCTCCCATAATTTCCGCCATGAAAGAACGAAGATCCCGGTTCACGTCCGCCGGAGCGTCCAGATGATATCCCTTCTTGAGGGGCACCTTGAAACCGAGATTATCCTCCGCGTCTCCGGTACGCCAATGGGCCTGGTAGGAATCCACCTCGAAGAAGGAGGACTGCATTTCCTCGGCATAGGCCACATGGTCGAAGATGTGAAACTCGTATTCCGGCCCTACCATGAAGGCATCCGCCAAACCGCTCTTTTTCATGTATTCCAGGGCGGAGGCGAGAACCCGCCGGGAATCTCCTCCGTAGGGAACGAACCCCTTATCGGTGATGGCATGCACGGTTCCGAGAAAGGAAAGAGTCTTCCGGTCCCAGAAAGGATCCGGAAAGGCCGTGGTAAGATCGGGAATGAACACCATATCGCTCTGCTCGATCTTGGCATATCCGTAGTTGGAGCCGTCGAAACCGAATCCCTTTTCGAAAATCTTCTCCGAAAGCCGGGAGGCGGGAATGGTAAGATGCCGCCACTTTCCTCCGAGTTCGGTAACCTTGAAATCCAACATGACGATATTGTTCTGGCGTACGTAACTCTCGAGCTCCTGATAGGTCGAAAACATCTGAAAATCTCTCCTTTGGCAAAAGAAATAGAACGTTATAAAATACCCTTTGATCCTTTTTATGCTATCATGAAAAAGAAAAATGTCGCATTTCAAGCGAAAATTTTTATAGCCGATTTTTATAAAAAACATCGCAAATTATGCATGGGAAGAGCTTTATATAAGAAAAAACGGGAAAAAATATTGTGATTGAAAGGAGAAATCTTCATGACCTCGTTCAAGGAGGATATCAAGGGGCCCGGGCGGGAAAACATCACCATTCTCAAGGCCCTTCAGGAGAATTGCCGGAGTTCTTTCCGGAGTATCGCCAAAAAGGTGGGGCTCTCTCCGCCCACTGTGGCGGAACGGATTGCCCGGATGGAGGAGACGGGAATCATCAAGGGATACGCTCCCCGGATCAACGCCACCAAAGCGGGATTTCCCGTGCAGGCCATCGTAAGCATGCACACGGAATTCAAGGATCCCGCCACTAAAATATTTCACGAAATCGCCGCCTTTCCCGAGGTGCTTCACTGTTGGCGCGTTACGGGAGATTGCGATTACGTGCTTCACGTGGCGGCGGTTTCCATGGAGCACATGGACAGCATTCTGCTCAAACTGAGTAATTTCGGCAAAACCCGTACCTCCGTAGTGCTCGACGCAGGGGAACAGGACGGCCTTCCCTGGGAGGACCTGTCTTTCGAGGAAAGCTCGGAAAAAGAGAGGTAACCCTCCGGAGAGGGAGCCCCAAGAAGCTCCCTTCACGAAAAACTCCCTCCGGTTCTTCCGGAAGGAGCTCGAAAAAGCGTTTTTAGAAACCCTCGAATTCCCCCACCACTGCGGTGTGATCCGAGGGTTTTTCCATGGCCCGAAGCTTTCGCTCCGCCCAGGCGTCGAGAGAACGCTCTTCCAGGGAGGGAGTGGCGAGAAGATGGTCGATACGCCAGCCGATGTTCCGATTCAGCGAATCCTTTACCCGGTAATCCCAAAAGGAGTACTCCCCTTCTCCGGGGCGATGTTTGCGAAAGACGTCCCGAAGCCCCAGGTTGGCGATAACTTCCTGAAAAAGATCCCGGATATCCTGATGAAAACAGACGTGGTCCTTCTTGTTTTTGGGGTTCGTCACGTCCATTTCCGTGGGGGCCACGTTCATATCCCCCACCCAGATAAGAGGACGGTTCGCGGCGCACTCCTCCCGAAGCAGAGCCTCCACCCGGCGGAAAAACCGTTTTTTATATTCGTAATCCTGGTGATCGATGGATTTTCCCTGGGGGACGTAGGTGTTTACCACCCGAAGGCCTCCGCAGAGTGCCCGGATAATCCGGGGAGCGTCCGAGGGCTCCTCTCCGTCGGGAAACCCCGCCTCCGCCTCCTCCAGGGGAAGACGGCTCGCCAGGGCCACTCCGCTGTAGGATTTCTGCCCCGCAAAGGCCACGGTATATCCCCGTTCCTCGAAAAAGGCCAGGGGAAATTCTCCGTCCTGCACCTTGGTCTCTTGAAGGCAGAGCACCTCCACGGGATTTTCCGAAAGCCAATTTTCCAATATATGCAGCCGGGAACGCACGGAATTGACGTTAAACGTGGCGATGCGCATGACACTCATGGTTCTCCCTCTCTTCGGTTC
>DAIPKP010000004.1:7595-52208 GCA_036769705.1 Synergistaceae bacterium | reverse complement strand
GGCAGAGGATCTCCGATAACGATACATTCCAAAACCCAGGGCCATGAGCCCCAGGGGATAGAAAATCCACCAGGAGAAACCCGAGAGCAGAAAAAGACAGGAACCGGCTCCTCCCAATCCGAAGACCAGTCGCCGCCATCCCCGCTCCACCCGGAAAAAGGCGATAATGCTGAGGCCGAAGAGAAAGACGAAATTCTGGCTTACCAGGAGAATGCGGAAGGAGATGGAAAGTCCCAGAAGAGGAGAAAGAAGAATGATTGCCGAAAAGGCTCCCAGGAGAAAGAGAAGGCTCCGGCGGGGAATACCCCGGGAATCCAGTTTTCCCAACCATCGAAAGAGACTTCCCTCCTTTCCCGAGGCGTAGAAGAGGCGGCTGATGGAAAAGATCCAGGCGTTTCCGTTGGCCATAAGCAGCAGCACCATCACGAAAAGAAGCCCCCTCTCCGCCACGCTGTCCGCCACCAGCAAGGCCATCCCCTCGGGGCCCTTCACGGAATATCCCGAAAGCTCCGCCCCTACGCTTACGAGGGCCAGAAGAAGATAGAGAAGGGTTACCAGCAGAAAACTCCCCCAGTAGACCCGGGGGATATTCTTTCGGGGTTCCTGGAACTCTTCGAGGCCGAAGGAGAGGTTCTCCCATCCGAGATAGGCCCAGAAGAGAAGGGCGCAGATGGCCCAGAGGTTGCGGGGGTTCAGGGAAATTCCTCCCGCTGCAAGCTCTCCCAGAGCTTCGAAGCCTCTTTCGAGATAGGGCAGATTTTCTCCCACCACCATGCCGAAAAGCCCCAGAAGGGTGACGAAGGCGGCTCCGTTCACCCAGGAGGTAGCCCGGATTCCCAGAAGATTGCTCCCCACCATGAGAGCCACGCACCCCACCGCCACCAGAAGGTTGGAGCTTTCGGGAAGGTGCAGCAGTTTGGCGGCATAGGCGGCGACGATGGAAGCTAGGGCGGGCATGCCGAGAAGAACGCTGCCGCACATGAGATAAGTTACCGCATAGCCTCCCCATCCTCCCACCGCTTCCTGGGCGTACCGCGCAAGCCCCGCGGCGGTGCTGTAACGCATGCCGAGGTTCATGAAGATGTAGAGCATGGGAATCATGGCAAGAGCGATACAGATCCACCCTCCCAGAGCCTCCTGAGGAGTCCCCAGCTCCAGAGCGAGCCCCGGAAGACCAAGAAGACCGGATCCGATGATCATGCTTACCGCCAGAACGATTCCTTTGAGGAGAGTTATTTCCTTTCGAAGTGAGGACACGCACAAGCTCCTTTCCACAAACCGGAATGTTTCCCGGGTTCTCCGGGATCTTTTGAGAAAAACGCGTAAAAAGTATACTACATGATCTTTAGAGTCCTCAAAACCCGAAAAATTTCTAGATTTCTAGAGAGGATATTTTTGGGAGAGCGCGGAGAGCGAAACTCCCCGGAGCAATTTCCACCGTTCCCGCCAATCCGGCATCATGGAATCGAAGAAAGCGTAGAAAGCGGGGCTATGATTGGGATGAAAGAGATGACAGAGCTCGTGCACCATTACCCCCTCCATGCACGCCTCGGGGCAGGCGGCGAGAAAAAGACTCAGGCTGATCTTGCCATTCTTCCAATCGCATCTTCCCCAGCTTCCGGAAAGATGGCGTATCCGGATCCGGACCTGGTGCCTCATGCCCCGGGCCTTGAAAGGAGGAAGATATCTGCGAAAATAGATGTCACAAAGGTTGGTCGCCTCTTGGCGGTAGAACTCCCACAGAAGCTGCTGCACTTTTTCGGGGCGCTCCGGGGAGGGAAGGGCAAGAGCAATTCTCCCCTCCCGAAAAACCGCCTTCTTTCGGGAACTCCGGGAGAGCTCCAGGGGATAGGAACTCCCGAGATAGGGGTGTTCCTCCCCTTCTTCGTAACGGCAGAGAGGAGGAGGAGAAAATCCCAGGAGCTTGGGACGCTTCTTTCGAATCCATTCTCTTTTTCCCAAAAGGTATTTCTCCGCCTCCCGGGGAGCCATGCTCCAGGGAATCCGCAATTCCAGGTTGCCCCCCGGAAAAATTTCGAGAGCCATCGATTTGGGATGATCGTAAAAACGTCGTATCCGCACGGAAAGAGGTTCTTGTTCTTCGTCACCGGGAAGCTCGAAAATCCATTCCCGGGGCTCTCTCCGGGGAAAGGAAACGTTTTTCGTGTTTCTTTTACGGGAAGCTCGGGAATCTGCCATCTTTGGGGGCTCCTTTTTCCGAATGACCAATAGGCACTCCTCTCTCGGTTTGTTATGATGAGAGAAGAGATGTGGATTTTACAAAACGAGGTGATTTCTATGCACGGATCTACGCGTACCATGTTGAAGTTGAAGAACGTTTTTCGTCTCTTTCTGTTATTTCCGATTTGGGGAACCTTTTTTCTTCCTCCTTCCGCAGAGGGAGTCTCGCTTCCCGAAGTACCCCTCTCCTACGAAGTGGTGGTGGTAGGAGCGGGATCCGGAGGTACCATGGCGGCTATCCAGGCGGCCCGCATGGGAGCCCGGGTGGCTCTGGTGGAGGAAAGCGGATGGATCGGAGGACAGATGACGGGAGCTGCGGTTTCCACCATGGATGACGTCCGCCGCAACCGATCGGGAATCTACGGAGAGTTTCTCGAAAGAGTCCGGGAATACTACGCCAAAACGGGCACTCCCGTCAACACCTGTTACTGGGGATCCGATACCATCGCCTTCGAACCGAAGGCGGGAGAGACCATTCTGTACGACATGATCGAAGAAGTTCGGAACACGGTCTTTCCCGACGGCTCCCGGGGAGTTCTGGACATCTATCTCGGATGCCGCCTCAAGAAGGCTCTCTCTCGGGAAAACCGGGTGGAAGAAGTAATGGTGGAACAGGATCTCCGACTTCTGCGCTTTCGTGCCTCCGTCTTTATCGACGCCACGGAATGCGGAGATCTTCTGCCGCTTACCCCCGCCCGATACCGGGCGGGAAACTCCCTCTCCCCCTCCATACGGATGGATGCCAATATTCAGGATATAACCTGGGTGGGGGTTATCCGAAAAGATCCTTCGGCTCCTCCATCGCTTCGGATGACCACTCCTCCTGCGGCCTACTTCGAAGATCTTCCCCGGTTCGAAAACAACGTCTCTCTTCAGGGAAAAACCTGGCCTCGGGGATATCCCGTGGATCTTCCGAGCTTCAACGCCTACCGGGGACTTCCAGACCCCTCCAACCCCCTTCCCATCGACTGCGGCAAACCCCATACGTGGAAGAATATCTCCAAGACCGGCATCAACTGGGCCAACGACTATCCCGGCCTCGGGGGATACGTGCCGGGGCTTTCGGTGCGTTATCTCGAAGACCGGGAGTTCCGCAAAAAAATCGATGCCCGGGCTCTGCTCCGCACTCTGGCCTTTCTCTACTACTATCAGAACGATCTGGAGCAGCCCTGGACGGTGGATACCTCCCAGGAATTTTTCCGGGGAGCTCCGGTAGGAGATGTGCGGTGGGGAAAAGAAATTCCCGAAAAATACCACTCCCTGACGGCTCACTTTCCTCCCTTTCCCTACGTCCGGGAGAGCCGGCGCCTGGTAGGATGTGCCACTCTCACGGTGCGGGATCTGGAGCGTAACAAGGAGACCGGCCGGGCCTACCGGAACTTTCCCACCTCCATCGCCTTGGGAGAATACCCCGTGGATATTCACGGAAGCCATCTGGATCGCTACATGGAACACGACCTCGGAGAGAGCGCCGCGGATTTCCCCTCCAAGTGGATTCCCAGCAAGGGGGTTTTTCAGGTTCCCCTGGAGTGCCTCATCCCGGAAAAGGTGGAGGGCCTTCTGGGGGCGGAAAAAAATATCTCCGTCTCCCGGCTGGTAAACGGAGCTACCCGGCTCCAGCCCATCACCATGCTCACGGGACAGGCCGCGGGAGCCCTGGGGGCCCTGGCGGCAAAACACCAAACCCCTCTCCGGGAAGTTCCTCCTCTTCTGGTACAGGAAGCTCTCTGGCAAGGAGATTCCCGGCTTTCCATGTACTCCTATCAGGACGTGCCTCGGGAACATCCTCTCTGGAAGGCGGTACAGGATGCCACTCTTTACGGATACTGTCCGGGATTGAGCAAATCCTTCTTCGGCCTTTCTCTTCCTCTCACGGAAGCCCAGGGAGTGGCCATGCTGAATCGCGCCCTGGGAAGCCACCTCGTTGCGAAAAATCCCGGAGACTTTCTCTCTCTCCGGGATTTCGGCAAAATCTTTCTTGAAGCGGGAGGAAGCCCGGAGATCCTCTTGGACGCTTCCTTATCGGAAAAAGATATTTCCCGGGAAATAGCTCTCTCCTGGATATTCGAAGAGCGGATACGCCGAGCGGCTCTTTTCCGATAATTTCCTCGTAACCTTTTCGCAATGTAATGTGCTGGAGGCTCTTTTCAAACCGGAGTTTTTCGTAAAATGCGGAACTCCGGTATTCCCTTGCCTTTTCTTCGGAAAGGGAACACGTTCCTTGACATAGGTCCCTTTTCTCCATCCTACTTAAATGATTTTTAACTAAATAAAAACACTTTTTCTTCGGAAACATTGAGGGAAAATCCCGGGTTTTTGTGGAAAAAAGGAGAGAGATTGTGGAAAAAATCAAAATTACCGGGTTTTTCCGGGCTTTCTTTTTGGGGATGAGTTATCCACTTATACACACCTATTTTGTGGAAAACCTCTTTTATTAATGGAGCGATCCCTTTCTATCCACACTGTCCACATGTTTATCCACATTTTCCACCCCTTTTTCTTCCGCTGTTACCGCCTCTTTACAAAAAAACCCTTTTTTTTCTGTGGATAGAAAAGGGGCTTTCCCCACATTTCCGGGAAAGCCCCTTTTCTTGATATTTTTATTTTTTTCCGCAAATTCTCCTTCACCTTTTTTTATCTTTATCTACAGCAAAGGGCTGAGGAGCTTGGATATTCCCTGAATCAGCCGAGCCGGAAAGGAACGTTCTTCCCAGCTATTCTTTTCCAGCCTGGTGGAAACCTGGAGATAGCTTTCCTGCTTCTGCCGGAGCACCCGGGTGACTTCTTTTCCGTAGAGCAAATGATTGACCTCGAAGTTCAACGCAAAGGACCGTATATCGAAATTGCTGGAGCCGAAGAAAGCCAGCTCCTGATCTACCGTCATGGTTTTGGCGTGAAGAAGGTTTTTCTCGAAGAGGTATATTTCCACTCCCATCCGGAGAAGATCGTCAAAGTAAGCCCGGGCGGCATTTCCCACGAAGAATTGATCGCTCTTCCGGGGAACGATGAGCTGCACCTGAACTCCCCGGAGCACCGCCACTTCGAGCCCTTGCAGAAAAGCCTCGTCCGGCACGAGATAGGGGGTGGTGATCACTACCCGTTCCCGGGCCCGATAGAGGGCGGAGACGATGAGACGCTGGTAATTTTCGGTGGGATAGGAGGGGCCGCTCGGCACGGTCTGCATCACCAGGCTTCCCTCTTCGGGCTGGGGAATGAGGATATCCGATTCATCGGGAAACTCTTCGGTATCGATGTACCAATCGTCGAGGAAGACCGCCTGAAGCTGATTCACCACGGGCCCCATGAGGCGCAGGGAGATATCCTCCCACCGCAGGTTTTTATGGCCGTAGCTCGATTCCACCACGTTATGAGATCCCGAATAGGCCACGTTGCCGTCGATCACCGCTATTTTACGGTGATTCCGCAGATCGAACCGGGAAACCAACATGCGGAGCAACCCCACCGGAAGAGCTCCCCGGACCTCGATTCCCTCTTTCCGGAGAGCCTTCGCCCCTTTTCGGAGAAATGCGGAGGATCCCACGGAATCCACCAGGAGGCGGCACCGAACACCTCTTCCCGCAGCCCTCAGAAGGGCATCGGTTACCTGTTTGCCGAGAACATCCTCCACGAGAATGTAGTAAAGAAGGTGTACGTTTGTGGTGGCGGCATCGATATCCGCCACCAGGCTGGAGACGAAATCCTCCGCCCGGTCGAAGGGGCGGGCCCGGTTTCCCCGCACCAGCAACATGTGTCCCAGATTGGAGGCAAGCTCCACCATATCCTCCATCTCTTCGGGAAGCTCCTCCAGGGTACAGCAGCAGTAATTCCGAAGATTGGCGTGAAGATCCCGAAGCCTTTCCATGAGAGCTCTGTGGCGTTCCAGGCGTTTTTTGGGGAGCACGTTGGTACCGATGGCGAGATAGATGAGCAGGCAGGGCCAGGGCCAGAAAAAAACCACCAGAAGCCAGGCCATGGCAGCTGCGGGAGGATGTTTCCGGGGAATGCGGTAGAGCATGACCAATCGGATTCCCCAGGAGGAAAGATCGTGAAGAAGAACCAGGAGAAAGGCCCACTTCATGAGCCTCTCCCCCTCTTAAGAAATATTTTCACCGTTCCGAACCCTAGGATTCCTAACTTTCCTTGGAGCAGCCCAGAGCGAGAGCCACCGAGGCCCATCCGGTGAGAAGCAGGTTCACCCCCGCAAGGAGGCCTATGGACCAGGCGGCGGAGCTGGGGAATCGCCTCCATATCATGAGCCCCAAGAGGAGAGCCACGATGCCGGAAATGAGCATCCATCCCCATCCGGGAAGAGGACGCACTCTCAAGGACGCCAGGATCTGGAACACTCCCTGGGCGATGAAGTAGAAACAGAGGATCAAGGTAAGAGTAAGCACTCCCTGGAGAGGTTTGAGAAGAAGCACCACACCTACCAGGAGCCCCAGGAGGCTTACCAGGAGGGAGGTCCAGCTGGTGTGATTCTTTCGGTGTTCCCGAAACCACTGGAATCCCTGAATAGCTCCTCCGATCAGGAAAACCCATCCCAGTATCTGCTCGATGGCGAGGGACATGAAAAGAGGTGCCCCCAGGGCGATCATGCCGAGAATAATGAAAATGCCCCCCACTATCAGAAACCAATGCCGGCTTTTGCGAACGTTTTCTCGCTGAAACATGGTTATTGCTCCCTTCGTTAGAAAAATTAAGAATCAAAATAACGAGCACCGGGAAAATTCCCGTTTTTTCGCTCTTTTCTGAAAGTATACACGAAGAATCCGAAAAGGAACAATGAAAAAGAAAGAACTCGCTTTTTCCTGTTTCTTTTCTTTCCCTGCTGTTACAATATGTTCCGGCATATTCTATATCGGCAGCGGAAGGAGGTACCCATGGCATCGAAACAGAATTTGGAAGGGCGGCTTACTCCGACTTTTCTGATTACCCTTCTTCTGGGGGTGCTGATTACGGGCATCCTCGGATATCATTTTCTCGCGGGTCTTTCCCTGGTGGATTCCCTTTTTTATACCGTCACCACCCTCACCACCGTGGGGTACGAAGCTCCTCCCAATCTAACCCCTCTGCTCAAACTCTTTTCCGTGGGAATCATGATCAGCGGCATCGGTACCATGGGCTATGCGGTGGCCCATCTCTCCCAACGGATTATCATAAGCCGCATGCTTATCGCCATGGGAAAAAGGAGGAACAAGGCGGTGGACAAACTTTCGGGACATTGGATCATCTGCGGATTCGGCACCATGGGAGTTCGGATAGCCCAGGAGCTGGCACGCAAAAATACTCCCTTCGCCATTATCGAAACCGACGAAGAACGTTGCCGCTCTGCGGGAGATGAGGGTTTTCTCGTGATTCCCGGGGATGCCCGGGACGAAAAAGTGCTTCTTTCCGCGGGTATTGCCGTGGCCAAGGGTATCATGATAGCCCTGGACGACGATGCGGACAACGTGTACGTCATTCTTACCGCCCGGCATCTGGCCCAGAATATCCGGGTTCTCGCCCGGGCGAACTCCCCGGAATCCATGAGCATTCTCTACCGGGCGGGGGCGAACAAGGTATTCAATCCCGTCAATGCGGGAGCTCTCGCCATGGCCACTGCGGCACTCAAGCCCGAGGTCTCCGATTTCCTGGAGCTTCTGAACCTCTCCAGCGATATGTCCCTGGAGTTCGGATCCTACAAGATCGAGAAGGGAAACCGCCTCATCGGCAAAACCCTGGCGGAGGTACCCCTTCTTTCGCGGTACAACATCCTGGTTATCGGCATACGCCGGCAGGACGGAAGTCTCGTTCCCACTCCTTCGGGAAACGTCTCTCTCTGCGAGGAGGATATGCTCATCGTCCTCGGAGAGGAGCAAAAGCTCCATACCGCCATGGGAGAGGTGCAACGAGGCTAGGAAAAGAAGACCGAGAGAGATAAAAAAACGCCCCGGAGGGAAAAATATCCCTCGGGGCGTACGATTTTGTCGAAAGGGCGATGCAAGCTGCGTCTTATTGAACGTCGATGGAAGCGGAGCTCTCCCAAAGGCCGTGAATGTTGCAGAAAGAGACCGCCACGAATTCTCCGGGTTCGGTAATTTTGATGCATACCGCACCGCTGGGCTCCGTGTAGACGGAACCGGTATTGGGGCCTCCTGCGGCCTCTCCGTGAGCGTTGAATTCGAAGTATCCCACGTCGTAGGCGAACTTGCCGCTCTTGGGCTTGAAGTAAAGGCGAATCCAGCGAATGTGGTGCTCCGTCGTGTTGGGATGGGCTATCTCTTTACCCACGCTCACGCTAACCTCAAAGGCCTCTCCCGCCTTGACCGATTTGGGAGCCTCTATGACGGGAACGTGTTTCTCGCCTTTCCAATCGCCACTCTGAACCATTTCCGATACTCTCATACACCATTCCTCCTTTAAACTGCTCAAAGTTTCCAGCCTTTACAGCACATCCCGTTTGTAAATCGGGAAAACTGAACTTATTTCATTCTATCAGCAAGAGAGAGGATGTCAACAAGTAATGCCTGCCCCGTTTCCCGGCGTCCCGCACCGGGGCCCATAACGGAAACGTCTCCTAATACGTCCGTGGAAATTACCAGGGCGTTGGTAGCCCCCCGTACCCCCGCGAGAGGATGATCCTTTTCGAGCAGCCTGGGAGCCACTTCTCCCTCCACCGTTCCCGAAGGGGTTCGTTTCACCGTACCGAGAAGGCGGATACGCTTGCCCTCCTTCAGGGCCTTTTCCACCTGCTCTTTCGAAATCTCCCGAATCCCTCTCCGGGGAATATCCTCCACCTTGCGGGAGGAGCCGAAAAGAATCTTGCCGAGAATAACCACCTTCACCGCCGCATCCCATCCATCCACGTCCGCCGTAGGATCCGCCTCGGCATAGCCCAGATCCTGGGCCTCCTTCAAGGCCTCCTGGTACGCCATGCCCTCCTCCATCCGGGTGAGCATGTAGTTGGTGGTGCCGTTGAGAATACCGGTTATCTCTTCTACGGAACATCCCCCAAGGGTTTTTTCCACGAAGTTGATCGCCGGAGTGCCGCTGAGCACGGTACCTTCGCAAAGAAGCCGGGCTCCTCTGCGGGCTCCCAGAGCGGCAAGCTCTTCCCAGGCCAAGGCGATGGGCCCCTTGTTGGTGGTGGTTACGGAGATACCCTCTTCCAGAGCCGTCCGAATATAAGAAAGTCCGGGCTCCCCCGTTTCGAGATTGGTGGGGGTGGTTTCCGCAAGCACATCCACCGCCTTTCGGCGAAGAAGATCCCTCGGATCCTCTATCCGCTCTCCCGGAAGGGCATCCAAGGTGCCCCGGGAGGCGAAAACCTCCAGAACCTTTTCCGGAGCGATTCCTTCGGGAGAGTAGAAGGAGCCCTTGGAACGACCCGCGATAAAATGCAGAGAGATGTGGCATCCCCGTTCCTCCGCGATGCGGGAAGCCTTGTCTCGGAGCAAAGAGACGAAACCCTGCCCCACGTTACCGAAACCGATGAGTCCTACGCGTATGTTCATGTATCCGTAAAATCCTTTCCTGAAAACCCCGATCTCGAGATATATTTATAAAACTTTAATAGCCACGATCAGAAAGAGGAGAAGAATAAGAATAAATCCGGTGAGAAGAAACCACATTTTTTCGGTGGAAGGGTTCTTTCCGGGAACCACGGGCATGGAAGTCCGGATACTTTTAACCCGTACGTGATCCCGCACCACGCACTGTCCGAAGATCCCTTCGGAAATCCGGAGATTGATCATTTTTCGCCCGTCCCGGGATGTGAAGTTTTCCACCACTCCTTCGGTGATGCCCGAAAAATCGGGCATTTTGCTCCGGAGAAGATTGTAGATCACCGAATCCTCCTTGAGGTGTACCCACAGGATATCTCCCGGAAGAAGCTCCCCTGCGGGCTTTCCGTTGATGGGATCTACCACGGGAGAGCAGGAAATTCGCACCTTCAGAGATTCCTCTTCTTTTTCCACCTCTACCAGTTCTTCCTCGAAAATCTCCTCGTCCCCGGAACTTTCTTCCCGGGATTCCTCACTTTCGGAAAGAGATTCCGAGAAAAACTCCGGAAGTTCCTCCAGCTCTTTCAGGCTGATATCCGGAGAAATTCGGACGAAGACGATGCAATGGCTCTGGGTTCTCTCGTAAAGATAATCCTGAAGCTGATGCCGAACCACGGTTTCCGCGTCGTCCCTCCGGAACTTCACCATCCAGAGCTTCTCCGCGCAGTATTTTCGAAGGCTCTGAACGTAAAGATTATTCTCCGGAGAAGGAGCTTCCCGAAGTAGACTTTCCATTTTATCGAGAATACTCCGCAGGGAATCCTCGTCGTCCACGGTAACTCCGAACTCTTCAAGATCCCCCTGCCATGTGACGAAGGAACGCAGGTTTCCCTTGGAAAGAACTCCCGCATACAAAAGGGTTTCATATCCTTCATGATGGCGGATGAGAATATATCCCCAGAGGGCTTTGAACACATCATATTCTGCGGAACTTAGGTCAACGGATTGTGCCATTTGTATTCCCTCCTCTAGCTATGCCGGATTTTTCGTACTTTTTCACAGCATAATGCCTTTTAGCCGCACCAGAAAGGGGAACACGGTCCCGGCTCGACGGGGATTTTCGGGATATTTCGTTATTTTTCTGATTTTTCCTCGTCAATCCCGGGAGCCCGGAAAAATCGGGCCCCCGAGATTGATACTACATTCCGGAAGGAAAGAAATCCGCGAAAATCTCCTTCACCTTCTCGATTCTGGTGCATCGGTGCACGTTATCGCCGCAAAAGAAAAGACCATGCTCCCAATCTCCCTGATAGCCATCTACCAAGGCCTGAGCTATACAGAAGGCTTTTCGCTCGTTCCGATAAGAACAATGGCTGAGACAGTTGGCAATACAGGGCTTGCTTTCCACATCCCCTTCGAGGTAACGTGCCACGAAGGGGTTTTTGATGGCCCTTCCGGGAATACCCACAGGGCTTTTGATGAGCACCACGTCCTCTTCGGTAGCGTCCAGATAAGCCTGCTTGAACCGAGGGCTCGCATCTCCCTCCTCGGAACAGGCAAAACGCGTTCCCACCTGAACTCCCCGGGCACCGAGATCGAAGGCATGCATCATATCCTTGTGATCCCAGATTCCTCCCGCGGCGATTACCGGAATGTCCACCTGTATCTCATCCCTGATATATGCCGCGATTTCCGGCACCACCGCTTCGAGGGAAAAGTCCGGATCCGTCACCTGGGACATTTTGGTGGCTCCCAAATGTCCTCCCGCATGAAGAGGGGTCTCCACCACTACCGCATCCGGAAGCCGATCGTAGCTGCGGGACCATTTTTTGACGATAATCTTGAGAGCCCGAAGAGAGCTCACGATAGGAAGCAGCGCCACGTCGGGAAATTCCTTGGTGAGCTCCGGAAGATTCAGGGGAAGTCCCGCTCCGGAGATAATGGCATCCACTCCGTTTTCACAAGCGGTGCGGACGTGATCCACAAAATCCGTCAGGGCCACCATGCAGTTGACCGCGATAACTCCCAAAGGAGCGATCTCCCGAGCTTCTTTCAGAGCTTCTCCCAAGGCCTTGCAATTGGCCTCGAAATAATTTCCTCCCGTGTAATGAGGAGAATCGCAGGCAAGCCCCACGCTGGCGATGGTTCCTACTCCTCCCGCTTTGGCCACGGCTCCCGCGAGTTTGGCTCCGGAGATTTTTACCCCCATGCCTCCCTGGATGAGAGGATATTTCGGCTGATGTTTACCTAAATTTAAAACAGGATAATCCACTACATTTTCCCTCTTTTCACAGTATGGTCAGGCTCTCCGTATCTTCCGGAATCTCCCGCAAAGAGAAGCCCCGGATAAAAAGGCGGGCCTGCAAAATGTACATGCCAGTATACCCTAATAAGGAATAAAAACCAGAATAAAGCCTATTTTCCAAAACGTTTTTTATAAAGGACCCTCAGTTCTGCCAGAGAGTGCTGCAGGTCCTCTTTCTCCGAAGGAAAATCGAAATTTTTTTCCTCTTCCAGCACTTCCTGACGAGAGAAAGTATACCTTTTTCTCATCTTGTCGTGTTCCTCGGGATCCTTCGAAAAAAGTTCTCCCCGAGGGAGGTTTCCCACGGTAACCCGGATTCTCGAAAGTTCCAGGGAAAAGGCTTTGCGTATTCTCTCTAGAATTCTCCTTTCCTGGAACTGTACCTCCTGGGCCGCCGGAGAGTGTTCCGCCATCACGAAAAGAGTGCTTTCCCGAATCTTGAAGGGGGCGGTACATTTTCCCAGGGGGTCCCCCGCGAGATTTCTCCAGCTCTCTCGAATATCCCGAAGAAAAAGTTCTCCTCGTATCTCCGGAGGAAGGGTTTTCCATATAAGCTGGTGCAGCGGAGTGGCTCTGAAGGATGCGGGTTTTTTAGCCACGGTTTCCTCGCCGATGGGCCTCCAAAGCAATCCAGAGAAGCTGGATATCCGCAGGGGTTACTCCGGAAACACGCCTCGCCTGACCCAGAGTGGCGGGGCGGAGCTCTTCGAGCTTCTGCCGGCTCTCCGTAAGAAGTCCCTTTATTGAAGAATATTCGAAGCTTTGGGGAATCCGGAAATGCTCCATCTTTTCCATACGTTCCACCTGGCGTAGCTGCTTGGCTACGTATCCCTCGTACTTGATCTCCACCTCGGTACGGCGCCGAAGCTCTTCGGAGAGCTCCTCTTCCGGCGGAACGATCCTGGCCACCGCGGCGTAGGATACCTCGGGGCGGCGAAGCAGTTCCTCCGCGGTACAGGACTCCTCCAGAGGAGCACTTCCCTCTTCCGCAAGCACCTGGTTCACCCCCGGAGTGGGGGAGATGCGAACTTTCCGAAGCCGTTCCCGCTCCTTTTCCAGGCATTTCCAGCGGTTCTGAAGAATTTTCCACTCTTCGTCTCCGAGAAGCCCGAGTTTTCTTCCCAGGGGAGCCATACGCATATCCGCATTGTCGTGCCGCAAAAGAAGGCGGTATTCGCAACGGCTTGTAAGCATTCGATAGGGCTCTTTCGTTCCCCGGGTAACGAGATCGTCCACGAGAACCCCCGTATATCCCCGAGAGCGTTCGATAAGCAAGGGTTCCTCCTCCCGGAGAGTGAGTACCGCGTTGATTCCCGCCAGAAGCCCCTGGGCTGCCGCCTCTTCGTATCCCGAAGTTCCGTTTATCTGCCCCGCACAGAAGAGCCCTCGGATTTTTTTCGTTTCCAACCAGCCCGTGAGCTGGGTAGGAGGCATCATATCGTATTCGATGGCGTAGGCGGGGCGCAGAATCCAGGCCTTTTCGCATCCCCGAAGAGAATGCACCATTCGTTCCTGGGCATCGAAGGGGAGGCTGCTGGAGAAGTTCTGCATGTAGATTTCTACGCTGTCTCTCGCCACGGGCTCCAGAAAAACCTGATGTCCTTCCCGTTCGGGAAAGCGTACCACTCGATCCTCGATGGAGGGGCAATACCGGGGACCCACTCCCTCGATAACTCCCGTATAGAGGGGGGAGCGGTCCAGATTTTCCCGAATGATCTCATGGGTTTCCGGAGTGCTCCGAGTGAGATAGCAGGCAATGCCGGAGTAGCGTTTTCCTTCGTTCCAATGGGAGAAACAGAGAGGCTCCTCCGCGCTTTCCTGAGCATCCAGGGCTTTCCAGTCCACGGTATGTGCGGCTATTCGGGGAGGCGTGCCGGTTTTCATGCGCACCACCTCGAAGCCCTCCCGACGAAGAGAAGCGGTAAGCCCCAAAGCGGGCATCTCTCCCAAAGGACCGGAATCGAAATGCGAAAGCCCGATGTGCACCTTGCCTCCCAAATAGGTGCCGGTAGTAAGAATTACCCGGGGAGCGAAAAAGGAAATTCCCATACGGGTTCGTACTCCCCGAATAGCTCCCTTTTCCACCAGAAGATCCGTCACCAGGGCCTGAAATACCGAGAGGTTCGGCTCCCGTTCCAACAGAGCCATGAAATAGGCGGTATACTCCCGCATATCGCATTGAGCCCGGAGACACCGTACCGCAGGTCCCTTGGAGGTGTTGAGCCATCGGATATGCAGGGTAGTGGCATCCGTTGCCCGGGCCTGTTCGCCCCCGAGAGCGTCGATTTCCCGGGTAAGATGTCCCTTGGCGGGCCCTCCGATGGAGGGATTGCAAGCCATGAGAGCCGCATTATCCAGAGAGAGATTGAGCATCAGGGTGGAGCATCCCATCCGGGCCGCCGCCAAGGCGGCCTCGCATCCCGCATGACCTCCCCCTACAACGATTACATCGTACTGTTCGGACATAGCTTTTCATCTTCCTTTGCACGGGAACCTTTCCCGAAAAAAACACCCTTTCCGCGATTTTCCGGAAATTTCCAAAAAATCGCGGATTTTTCTACATCTCCCTCTCGAAAACTCCCTCCCGAAGCCTGCGAAAAGCTCCGGGCCAATCCTCCCGGAAAGGCTCCGCAGTGGCTGCCAGAACTTGCCAGCCCGTGGCGGCCATCATATCGAAA
The DNA here is from genome assembly GCA_036769705.1 of Synergistaceae bacterium. Lineage (GTDB taxonomy): Bacteria > Synergistota > Synergistia > Synergistales > Aminiphilaceae > DAIPKP01. The sequence goes on along the minus strand of DAIPKP010000004.1, from coordinate 37,503 downwards.
AGAAGAGTTCTTCCGGCCATATCCAGCTCCGCGGTCACTTCATCCAGCACGAAGAGAGGTTTTTTGCGGGAGGCTATTTCCGCAAGATACCCCATGCCGAGCATAAGAGCCAGAACCAGGCGCCGACGCTGCCCCCGGCTGAGCACTACCGAAGCGGGGCGTTCCCTAATCTGCAGAAGCAAATCGTCCCCAGCGGGGCCCACAAGAACCCTTCCCCGCCGCCGTTCTTCCGAAGCCCTTCCGTAAAGGCTTCGGGAAAAATCCTCCCGGGGATCCTCGGAAAGCCCCGCACCTCCCCGAAGAAGCCGGACTTCCAAAGGAAAAGGAAGCATGGAAATCGTCGAAGAAAGTCCCCGCTCCACGAAAAACTTCAGAGCCTTTTCCCGAATTCCCCAGAGCCAGGACCCCGAGGAGATCATAAAACGATCCACCCCGGAGGTGCTCCGTCCCTGCCGAAGAAGAGACGTTTTTTGGCGATGGAGTTTTTTATAGTTGTACAGTTTTTCCGCATATCCCGGATGAAGAAGCGCACAGAGACGGTTGATAAAACGCCGGCGTACCGATGCGGAACCTTCTACAAGCTCCATGTCCGAAGGCAGAAAAAAAAGCGCCGGCACCCGGGAACGCATCTCTCCGGAGGTACACCGGCTGGAACCGCAGCGAAGCACATTCTGCTTTCCCACTTGACCCTTAACTTCCAAATAAAGTTCCCCCTCGAAACGGGCAAGCATGAGGGCCCTCTCTCCGGATCCCCACCGGGGAACATCCCCGGTTTTTCTTCCCGGAAAGGTTCCCCATCCCGTAAGAAGAGAGAGCATCTCCAGAAAATTGGTCTTTCCCGCTCCGTTTTCTCCCGTCAGCAGCGTGAGCCCCGGCGAAAAGGAGCACTCTCCGTCCCGGAGATTTCGGAAATTCCGGAATGCCAGAGAATGTAAATACATTACGGGCCCGGAAAAAGTCCCTTTCTACGGAGTTTCTTCGGAAAAAGCATCTTCCCCTTCTTCCACGGAGAGAACTTCCCGGCGAAAACGCTCGTGATCCTGCTGCTGCAGATCGATGGGCATCACCACGTAGCGATAACTTTCGTCATCCGGACGGAACATGGTGAGCTGCCCCGTGGATCCGTTGAGAGAGAACTGCACTTTTTCTCCATGAAGAGCCTTGAGACCCTCCAGAAGGAACCGGGAATTGAAGGCAAGCTGAAGAGGCTCTCCGTCGATTTCCGCCGTTACGTGTTCCACCGCGGCTCCCACGTTCTGAGTAAATCCCGCGATGGTACACTCTCCGGCGGGAGAAAACTGGAAAATCACCATCCGGGTTCCGTCCCGAACCAGAATATCCAGGCGCTCCATGGCATTCAACAGAAGATCCCGGTCCACGGTCATCCAGGTGGTACGGGCACGTTCGAGAAGATTTTCGTAGGAGGGAAAGCGCACGTCCATTCGCAAAAGGGAGAGAACCGCGTTTTCCATGCGGCAGAAGACCTGGGTGTCATCTACAAGAATCTCCGCAAGATCTTCCGCATGATCCACCATCCCCAAAACCCTTTGAAGCTCCCGCAATCCCTTTACGGGAAGCACCAGATCAACCTCTTCCTGAAATTCTTCGAGAACCCCCCGAGAGAGGGTAATGCGCCGGATATCCGTGCTTGCTAAAGTAATGGTGTTATTGCGGATCCGAAAGGAAACCCCGCTGAGATACTGAGGATATTCCTCTCCCGTAGAGCCTGCGAAGGATCCTTCTTCGATGAGGCGAAGAAGATCCTTTACGGGAATCTTACAAAGGGGCCTGGCATTTTCCGCCGAAGGGATTTTTGGAAAATCCTCCTTCGGATAAGTGGTAAAACGATAGATGTTTTTTCCCGATCGCATAAGGGCTTTTCCATCTTCCACGGAAACGGTAAAGCTTTCGGTGGAAGCCTTTTTGAAAAGATCTCCCACCACCCGGGTTGGAAAGACTACGTTTCCTTCGCTTTCCTCCTCGGAGAGATCGAAGGAAACTCCTTCGGCAGTACAGGTAAAAGAGGTTTTCAAATCTGTGGCATGAAGAAAGGCTTTTCCCTCGCGCAATGTACAGAGAACCCCTCCCAGGCTCGGAATTGAACTCGAGGAGCTTGTAATGCGTTCAGCCATATTCCATCGCTTGATGAAAACCGGTTTTTGGATGGTCAATTTCAAGGGGATCTCCGTCCTTTCACATATACATCAATATATTTAAAAATAAGTAGTAGATATAGTAGGGTATGTGGATATGGTGCATAAGGGGATATTCGCTAGAAACCCATGGAGTTTGAAGAGTGCATAATCCTGTGAAGAACTCTTCGAATTTATCCACACCATACACAAAAAATCCTGAAAAGCAAAAAAACCGCTATCTATCCACAGGGAAATACACCGAACTTTTACAGCTTATTCCGTACGGTATCCACAAGTTTATTCACACGAAGATCGTTCTTCGTAAGTTCTTCAATACGCCGGCATGCGTGAAGTACCGTGGTGTGATCCTTTTTCCGAAAAGCTCTGCCGATCTGTTGCAAACTTGCGTCGGTCATCTCGCGAGCGAGGTACATGGCGGCCTGCCGGGCCAAGGCGATATCCGCAGTACGTTTGTTACCTACAAGATCGTCGAGTTTCACGTTAAAGGCTTCTCCTACAAGTTCTTGAATGCGCTCGATGGTAACGGGATCCTTGGATATGGTTCGGATGGTGTCCTTGAGCCAGTTTGCCACGTTTTCCGTGGTAATGGCCTCGGAGCTAAGCTGAGAACAGGCCATGGTACGATTGAGAGCTCCTTCGAGCTCCCGGATATTGCTGGGAATGTTCTGAGCCAAAAAGTAGATCACCTCATCGGGAACCACGAAATTCCGAAATTCCGCCTTTTTCTTCAGGATGGCGATGCGGGTTTCCAGATCGGGAGGTTGAATATCCATGACCAAACCCCATTCGAAGCGGCTCACAAGACGTTCTTCGATACTTTGAATTTCCTTGGGAGGGCGATCCGAGCTGATGACGATCTGTTTTTTCGCATCGTAAAGGCTGTTGAAGGTGTGGAAAAATTCCTCCTGGGTGCTCTCTTTGTTGGCGAGAAACTGAATATCGTCGATAAGGAGAAGGTCCATGGTACGGTACCTGTTTTTGAAATCCTGGGTTCGGTTGTTCTGAATGGCGTTGATCAGCTCGTTGGTAAACTTCTCGGAGCTTACATAAGCCACCTTGGATTGCGGAGCGTTTTCCAGAACGTAGTGACCGACAGCATGCATAAGGTGCGTTTTGCCGAGCCCCACTCCTCCCCAGACAAAAAGAGGGTTGTAGGCGGAGCCTGGATTCTGGGCTACCGCAAGGCTGGAGGCATGGGCAAGGCGGTTGGATTTTCCCACCACGAAGGTTTCGAATTCGTAGCTTTGATTGAGCCCGGTTTTGATGGAGTAGGACGGGCGTGTGAGTTGCTGTGCCCTGTTCTGCTCCTCGGTACTCCGGACGCTCATGGTAGCCTGGAGGGATATTTTTTCGGCAATGCCCAGGGAACGGGCCAATTCCTCCAGTTCCGGAAGAAGGTTCTTCTGAATCTGTTCCCTTACGAAGGGATTGCCCGTATCGAGAACGAGCAAATTCTTTTCCAGCGATATGGGTTCGCACGTATCGAGCCACAGTGAAGCGTTCTGATTCTGCAATTCGTTTCGTGCGTGAGTGTGGAGAGTTGTCCACAAGTCCTTAATATTTTTATCCACGAAAGTCACCTCGTCTTGGGAATGCGGAAAACTATAGTATCATACTCTGGGAGGAGAAAATAGAGTTATCCACAGGCGGAAAGGAAAAAAAAGAGGTGGTGGATAAGAATTATTCCTGGAAGGAACGTTTTCGGATAACCCTGATGAAGAGATAAAGAAATCTGACATTTTTTGATAATTCCCGAGACACGGACAACGAATTTTATCCACATCTTTTCCACAATTGTGGAAAACTCTGCAGGAGGTTCGATATGATGAAAAAAGTGCCCTTTATCGTAAGCCACACGGATTTGGACGGAGTAGCCGCCGCAGCGGTAGCCTGGTACGCTCATACTCCTCAGGGAGGTATTCCCAGGGTAGTTCTTACGGGATATCACGAAGTGGATGAACGTATTGCCGAGGGATTGCAGTCTCCGGATAAATGGGATCTTCTTGTGCTGGACCTCATTTGTCAGAAGGAGAAAACCGCGGATATTATCGATGAATTGTATCAGGGCGAAACGCCTTTTCTTTTCGATCATCATCAGACGACGTTGGATCGTTTCGGCAACCGTTCCTGGAGTTGTGTGGATACATCCTTTTGTGCCGCTCGGGTTTACTACAACTGGATCATGGAACAATCCTGGGAGAAGGAGCGGATAGAGAGAGTCAAAAAACTTGAAGATTTTGTGGATATTGCCAACGACCGGGATCTCTGGTTGGGAAAACGGGAAGAATCCCGGCTCTGGCAGGCTCTGATAACCCTCTCCGGGCCATGGAGCGTTTTTTCAAGGCTTGTGGAAAGCCCTTCGGGAAAGCTTACTTCCTGGGAAGATTCCATAGCGAGAGTTTTCGTAGAGCGTCAGGAGGAGCGCTTTTCCCGGGCCCGGGAAAAAGTGATCCTTTCAGGAAAGGATCTTGTGTGGGTAAGCCCTGACCTTCTTGAATTCGGGGACGTTTCGGATTTTTGCGGACTTCTGCTGGATCACGACGATAATCCTCCCCGGGTGGTGGCGGTGGCAAACCGGAAGATGCGGGGAGATTGGGCCATATCCCTGCGAAGCCGGGATGGTCTGGCGGGAAAACTCGTGGGACTTCTCAAGGATGGCCGGAAGGTGAGAGGAGGAGGGCACGACGACGCTGCGGCGCTGTACTATCCTTCCTCCTATCGGGAAATGGAAATTAGGGATACCCTGGTAGGAGGTATCCGGGCGGCGGATCAGAGGCATTCTCCCACCCTGAATCTGGGAGATCTTTTGCGGAAGAGTATGGAATCCTGAGGAGAAAGAAAAATTGATAAAACGATATTGCCTGCGTTTTTTCCTGGTACTTCTTTTCTCCCTCGGGGGAGGATTCTTTACCCATAGGGTCATGCTTTCCCAGTGGCCCGAAGGGAGTACCCTGGTACGTCTGGAATCGTGGAAATCCGTGAATACGGAAGAACAGCCCCTTTCTTTCGAAGAGGATATGCAGCACGTTCCCGAAGAGGAACCTTTTTCCGAAGGATGGGAGGTGGATCGCCTGGAGGTGGTGCTCAAAGTCCTTTCGGGAAAGAGCCGGGGAAGCTATCTTTCCGTTGTTATCGAACAGCTTCGCCAGGGAGGGGTTCCCTTCAGAGAGGGGAGAATATACGTTCTTTTGACGGATATCTTTCCGGATGGAGAACATCAATACTATCTCAGCGACTCCTTCCGTGCTCCCTGGGTGGTGGCTCTCGTCTTCGCCGCTCTGGGAGCTCTTATCGCGAGTGCGGGAATGGCAGGTTTCCGGGCTCTTCTCGGCCTTCTTCTCTCTCTGGGGGTGCTTTTATACTGGTATATACCCCTGGTGCAACGCGGATCTCCTCCGGTTCCCTATGCCTTGGGAGCGATTTTTATCATCACCGCTCTCACGGTGGTGCTGGTGGTACGCCGTAAAAGTTGGTGGCCCGTAGCTTTTCTCGGATCCCTAGGCGGAGCCGGAGCGGCCTCTCTTCTCGGAGGATTTCTCGTCTATCTCTGGCAGCTCACGGGGCTTGCGGGGGAGGCGGGAGCTCTTCTTTCCAGCACCATGCCTCATATCTCCCTTCGGGGTATCTTTCTGGCCTCGGTAATCATAGGCTCTATCGGAGCGGTACTGGACGTGGGCATTTCCGTAAGCGCCACCATGGGAGAACTGGTGCATTACGATGCCCGAATTTCCCCCGCCCGCCTATGGAAGGCGGGAATAGGAGCGGGAAGAGAAGTTTTAGGGAGCATGATCAATACGCTTGTGCTGGCCTACGTGGGGAGTGCTCTTCCCTTCGTCATTTTGGTGGCGGAATCGGATATGTCCTTTATGGGATTTCTTAACAATGCCAGCATCGCGGAGGAACTCGTTCGAAGCCTTGCGGGAACGGCGGGGCTTCTTCTTACGGTGCCCATCACCGCTTTTTTGGGTATGCTCTGGCACAGAAGGAACAGCGGTATCCGGGAGTAGAATAGGCGGGCGGCACTGGAACAAAGGTGTTTCCATCAGGGAGGATATCCGGGGCGGGCGTTCCTTCCTGATGGAAGAGGCCACGGATGCAGCCACACTTCCGGGCTCGAACCGAAAAGAAACATTCCAAATATATCCTACGCGTGTTTTTTTCGATACTATTTCCCCAAAACCTTCTCCATATTCTTTACGTAGATGTACTTCAATTCAAAATCGTGATCCACCCCCGGGGAAGAAATATAAACGTGATGTGGAGGAGGCGTGAAGAATGAGAAAAGTTTTTGTAGTGCTGTTTCTGGCTTACCTTTACTGTTTTTTCGGAAGCTGTGTTTTCGGAATGGAAGCGGTTTCCGTGGAGAATTTGAAGCCCGGCTTCGTGTACTTCGGTCCTGTGGGAGACGGAGGATGGACGTTCATGCACGACAAGGGGCGCAGGGAAATGGAAAAAGCCTTCCCCGGATTGAAGAGTACCGTTGTAGAGGGAGTTCCTGAAGGTTCCGATTCTGTTCGAGTTATGAATACCCTCGTCCGGAACGGATCGAGGCTTATCTTCGCCGCCTCTTTCGGATGCATGGATTTCGTCCAGGAAGCAGCCAAGCGCCATAAAGACGTCTTTTTCATGCACTGTTCGGGATATAAGCAGGGAGAAAATGTGGGCACATACTTTGGCCGCATGTACCAGGCCCGATATCTTTCGGGGCTCGTGGCGGGCAGTATGACCGAGAAGGGCGTGATCGGCTATGTGGCGGCTCACCCCATTCCCGAAGTTATCCAGGAAATCAACGGTTTTACCATGGGAGTACGGCAGGTTAATCCCGAAGCAGTCGTAAAGGTGGTGTGGCTTTTTTCCTGGTTCGATCCGGGGCGAGAGAAAGAAGCTGCCAGGGCCCTTCTTGACGAAGGGGCGGATGTGCTTGCCATGCATGCGGATTCCGGAGCGGTTCCGCAGATTGCGGAAGAGGCGGGAGTCTACGTGGTGGGATATAACAACGACATGAGCCTCTATGCTCCCACCAGGCATCTTACCGCTCCCATATGGGATTGGAGCAAGATCTACATATACACGGTGAGCAGAATCGTGGAAGGTTCCTGGGAGAGTGAGCATATCTGGTGGGGTCTCAAGGAAGGTGTGGTGGATCTCGCCCCCTTCGGCGAGGATGTACCGGATGCCGTGAAGGAGCTGGTGGCATCGGAGAAGGAGAGGATCCTTTCCGGGGTTTGGGATGTTTTCACGGGGCCCATCAAAAATCGGGAGGGAGAGATTAAGGTTCCCGAGGGTAGAAGCCTCTCCGACGAAGAGATCCTTTCCATGAATTGGTTTGTGGAAGGGGTGGAGGGAACGCTTCCCCAATAAGGAATATATGCCGTCGAGAGGTTCCCTGGATCTGCAGGAATTTCTCAGGCGGAACGGGATATGCCGGAGGGCTCGAAAGAAAATTGCTCTCCGTGCTTTTCGAAGAAGAGAGCGATACCTTCCTGGTCGTTACTCTCCGTACCGTAGGTGGCCCGGTTTCGTACATGAGGCGCCGCATTGCCCATGGCTACGCTTACTGCGGCACTTTCAAAAAGGGGTACGTCGTTTTCCGAATCTCCGAAGACCAGGGTCTCCTCCAGGGATATTCCCTGATGTTCGCAGAGCTTCTCCAGGGCCTTTCCCTTATTCACTCCCCGAGCTACCACCTCGAGAAACCGGGCTCCCGGAGTGTGGGATCCCGCCAGAAAGATAGTATCTCCGAAGCGCTCCGTGAGGCTGCGTATCATAAAAGCATGCTCCTCCTCGTTTTCCGCGGCCAGGAGAATTTTAAGAGGATCCCCGGAGGGGGAGAAGAAAGCCTCTCCCAAGGCATGGGCCTGCACGGAGGCGAGATTTTCGTAATATTCCGTCCAGTAACTTTTTTCCTCCACCAAAAGCCGATCCTCCAGGTAGCTTTGAACGTACCAGTTATTTTTTTTGCAAAATCGCAGCAGCTCCCCCGCCAGCTCTTTGGGAATGCCCCAGGAGAAGAGGGAAGATTTTTCTCCGAGAACCCGGAGAAGACTGCCGTTATAGGCGATAAGGGGAACTCGGAAAAGGGAAATCTCCCGGGCCACGGCGGCGGCGGATTGAAACATGCGCCCCGTGGCGATGGTGCAGAGGCATCCTTTTTTCTGGAGCAGGGAAATGAGGGATCGCGTGGCTTCGGAAACCTTTCCGTCGGAGCGGAGAAGGGTGCCGTCAAGATCGAAGGCTATGCAGGAAATGGTTTTTTTCATGAAAAGATGTTCACTCTCTTTCGTTACGCTGCATCTCCGATTCCGGTTCTTCGAGAAAAACCTCCATGATTTCCACCGGAGTTTCCCTAAGATCGATTTCCACGGAGTTTTTCAAAGTGCCGAAGTTGAGATGGGAAAAGCAGCGAATTTTAGGAAGCCCCGTATACTCGTCCACGGAAATGACCATGCCGGTATGTCCCGTGGAGAGGCGGAGCCAGGTTCCTACGGGGTATTTCGCTACGGACCGGGAAAAGACGGATACCATCTGGGGGTCGTAGAGAATGCCCCGGTTTTTTTCGATATGCTCGTAAGCATGGTTGGGAAGACAGGGATTCGGCCACTCCCGGGAGGAGTGGATCATGTTGTCGTAGGTGTTGGCGATGCAGACGATGTGTGAAAAAAGATGAATGTTGTGCCTTGAAAGGTTCGAGGGATATCCCGATCCGTCCCAGAGCTCGTGATGCTGAAGAGCGATGATTCGAGCGGTAGGCCAGATGCACTCCTGTCCGGAAAGAAGCTCCCATCCCGTTCGGGGATGCATGCGATAGAGCTCTTCCTCTTCGGGGACCAACCGATGGTTGGAATCCAGAATCTCCCTGGGAAGCACCGCTTTGCCGATATCGTGAAGCAGAGCTCCCAGACCGAGATTGTACATCTGCATATAAGCCAAATTAAAACGTTTTCCCATGACCAGGCTCAAAAGAGCTACGTGCACCGAATGCTCGAAAAGATTGTTCTGCACGCTTCGGGAATTGATGAAATGCACCAGGGTTTTTCCCGAAAGGGAAAAGATGTCGCTCAGAATATGCCGGAAAATACCGTGAATCTCCCTCATATCCGCCAGAAGAACGTACTCCTTTGCGTCATCCGCTATGGTGCCGAAAAGAGTATCCAGTTCTTTCATGGATTTGCGGTATATTTCTTCCCGAATGACCCAGTTGGAGGAGATGTCGGGAAACCGGGAATCTTCCACGTAAACGTGCTGAACGCCCATCTCCTGAATACGCCGAATCCGTGAAGGGGTAAGAAGCGCTCCTTCTCCGAGAAGAACCGCTCCGTTGGGATTGAGTATGGCTTGGGCAAGCACCATATTTTCTTCCAGATGTAATGTGTTTATCAGAAGCATTTTTGCTCACTTCCTCGGTTTTGAGGCTTTGCGGAAAGGCCTGTTTTGAATCCGTTGTTCTTGTGAAGGCAAATCTTTCCGGAAGAACAGGTATTGTACCTGAAAAAAAGCTCGGAAACCAGAGTTTTTTTACAAAATCCCCGCGTTACCGCATAATTTCACGAAAAATATAAAAAATACTTCCATAAATTCCTTCTAGAATTCTGGTTTTTCCCTTTTAGAGATATAGGGGAAATAAAAAAGCTCAGTTTCCCAGGGGAAGAACCTGTTTGATGGCTTGCTCGAGAAGCTGTTCCTTAAACTGTTCCGAAACGTCGTCGCTGTTTTTCTTGCCTTCCCCAGTGGGAAAGGAGAAGGAGAGCTGGAAATCCGGATCGCCCTTGCCCTTTCCCTGGGGGTCCAGGAAAAAGGCTTTCTGCTTGGTGGCGATGGAAAGATCTGCGAGTTCTGGCTCCTCCATGGTTCCCTTGAGAGAAAAGGATATTTCGCGAAAATCGGTTTTGTTGAAATTCCCGAAGATGCCTCCCAGAAGAGCGTCCTCCACCGCCTTGGTTATATTCGTTAATTGAGTAATGTCATCCGCGAGAAATACCGTCTCCAGGAAACCCGCAAAGGCTCCCAGGAAGGCATTGATCGCCGGAGCGTTTACCTCGGTATGGCAGTTGATGTTTATGGGCTTCCCCGTGAAGGGAAGAAAACCGTCCGCTGCGAAGTAACGATAGATGGTGTGCCCCGGAGGAGCGGTGAGGCGGCTTCCGGGAACGAAGTAGAGGGTTCTGCCGTCCACGGAAAAGTACACCTGGAGAGAGGCGAATTCGAGCTCGGGTTTCTTCGATTTCGCCAGAAGAGGACCGAGCTGGGGAAATCCGGAAAAAGCGCCTTCCCGAACCCGGATATTTCCCTCGCCGCTGGTCATGAAGATGTAGTTCAAAGGTCCCTTGAGGGTAAGATCGAAGGTACCCTTTCCGGAAATATCTCCGCTCAGGGGATAGAGATCCCTGAGAAAGGGAGCTATCTGAATATCCTCTCCCCAGAGACGGGCTTTCCAGAGAGCGGGTTTTTGCGAATAGTCCAGAGTTCCCTCCCCCTTGAGAAGCCCCTGGTAGAAGGACATATCGCTCTCCTTCAGAGTGAAGGAATGGCTGTCGAAGGTAAAGGGAAGGCGGAGCTTTTCTCCATGTATCTCCCCCGCGAAAATTTCGGAAGCCGAGACGAGCCCCTTTCCCCGAAGGGTTTCCTCTACGGAGCCCTCCACCTGGAATGCAAGATTCCCTTCTGGAAAGAAAGGTCCTTCCTTCGGATAGAGTTCCCAGTTTTGCAGCAAATCTCCCAGGTTCAGATCTTCCGCCCTAGCGGAAAAGAAGGTGTTCCAGGATTCTTGGGGGAGCACTTTTACCGAAGCTTTCAGAGGAGAGGATCCCACGTGGGCTACCAGGGGATCCAGGAGAATCTCCCGGGGGGAGACGTTCAGGGTTCCCGTTACGTCTTCGAAGGGAAGGCTGTTTACGAACAACCTGGAGGAGCGTATCTCCGCCAGGATTTCCGGAAAGGGGAGTTTTCCCCGGATGGAAAAATTGCCCTTTCCCTTGCCCTTGAGATAGATATTTGCGGGGTCCAGAAGATCCTGGGTGTTCATGAGATCGATTTCCGCAAAGCTTCCTTCCAGGTTCAGTTCAAGATTTTTTCCGAGAGGTGCCAGGGTTCCTCCGAGCTTTACCCGGCCGTCCCAGAAAAGAGCCTCCAGGTTTTGCAGATAAAGAGATTCCCCGGAGAGAGAGCCCCCGCAGGAGACCTTTCTTGCGGTGTATTCCTCGAAGGTCAGCTCCGGCGAGCTGAGATGAAAGGAGAGCTCCGGCTTCGTTCCGGATCCCCGAACCTTCAGGGTTCCCTCCAGAAGACCCTTGAGAGGAATTCCCGAGGATTCCAGGGGATCCAGGGCAATCTGCCGGATATGTCCCTCCAGAGAGGGATAGAGTTCTCCGGAGGCGCTCAATTTCAGAGGGCCCCGAAACGTTATCTCTCCCTGTTGAAGAGGAATGTGGAGTTTTTCCAGGCGCAGCTCCTCGGAGGTGAACGTAGCTTCCAAGGAACCTTTTCCCGTGGTTCCCAGGGGAGTCCGTACCGAAGGAAGAGTTCCCGAAAGAAAACCCTGAAAATGCCGGGGAGTTCCTCTCAGGCTAAGGGAGAGTTTCCCTCCCTCGCCGGGAGAGAGAAAATCCAGGATTTCCGGAGACAGGCTTTCCCGGACCCAGCGATTTCCCCGGGGAAGGGCGGTAACTTCCAGATGCATATTCTGACTGGAAAGAAGATCCTTCACCGTGCCCTCTCCCTCCAGAAGCACGTCCTTCCAGAGAAGCCGGGCCTTTTTGAGGGAGAGCAGGTCCTTTTCGTAGATCAGGGAGGCCTCGGGAGATTCCAGGAGCTCCCCCCGGATCCGGATTTTTTCGGAGTGCATCGTTGCGGAAGCAGAAAAATCTTCCGGGGTTCCCCGAAGCAGTATTTCCCAGGCGAGATTGCCCTCGGGTTGAAGAGCTTCCAGGGAGGGAAGCACGCTTTTCAGTCGGTGGAGAGGCGTGCCGGAGGAGCGCAGAAAAAGATCCATCTCCGGTTTCTCCTCTTTTCGAAGGACCAGGGTTCCTCCTCCTTCGAGAGGAAGATGTTCCAGAAGGCCCTTCAAGGAGCTTTGTACCCGGTCTCCCGAAAGAAGGCATGTCCCTCGGAAATCTTCGAAAGAAAGATCTCCGTAGCTTCCCCGGGCTCCGGAAAACTCGAGAAATCCCGAAGAATCTTCCTCCTTTCGAAGATAATTTCCCTCCAGGGAGGGAAGAATTCCCGAAAGGGAGGCAAGCCGGGGGTCCATCTCTTCTCCGAGAGAAAGATCCAGGGAGGTTCCGGAAAAGCGGAGCTCCATATTGCTTTCGGGGGAGCCCGGAGATTTCAGGGAACCCTCGAGAAAACCTCCGGAAAGGGCCTTGCCCCGGAAGAGAATGTCCAGGGGGCCCTCGCTGGCGGCGGTTCCTTCGAGCTCCAGGGAGGAGAGGAAAAGGCCTCCCAGAACACCCCGGGAAAGGGAGAGGTGTATCTCGGAATTCCAGCTATGGGGAAGCGCTCCTTCCAGGCTTGTCTTTCCGGAAAGGGCTCCCCGGAGAACTCCCGGAACAGTCGAAATTTCCCGGAAAATCGAGGTTTTTTCCAACTTTTCCAGAGGAAGCTGCGAAAAAAGAAGAGAGAGCTTCTGTCGGGGAAAAAGATCTCCCGAAAGAAGAAGATCCGGCTCTCTCTCGGGAAGAGAGCGTTCCAGGTACAGCTCTCCTTCCGAGAGCGAAAATTTTTCTTGCTCCTCGCTGAAGATTCCCCGGAAGAAAAGGGGAAGCGGCTTGGGAGAGCCCAGGAGGGCTACGCATTCCTCAAGGACAAGACGGTTTTTTTCATCCACCTTCGCAGCTATCCGAAGAAGCTCGTAATCCTGAGAGGCCAGATCCAGGGTGCCCCGATCCAGGGAGATGGTGTGAGGAAGTAGTCTTGTGGAAAGCATGAAAGAACCCGAGGAGGGCATGGCGAGAGCCAGATCCAGATCTGCGGACCATCCTTCCATTCCGAGGTTTTCCAGAGGAAGGCGCCCTTTGAAAAGCTCCCGCAGAGAAAAGGAAAATTCCAAATGCTCCGCTTGGAAAAGAGGGCGGTTATTCCAGGTGAGAAGAAGATCGTCGAAGGAGTATCCCTTGAGAGGATTTCCCGTAATCTTCGGGCTCTGGAGGGCCAGGTTTTGGGATTTACCCAGCAAATTTGCTCCCCGGAGAAGGAGATTTCCTCCGAAGGAGAAAAACTGGCTTGCCCCCGCCACAATGATTATAGCCACGAGGAGAAGCAGAAAAAATCCTGTGAGAAAACGAAAAACATATCGGAAGAATGTCATAAAGTACCTCTTTTCCTCTTTTACAGAAGAAGGAATGATAGATATACATCATGCCATTATACATAGAGAAAGGAGGAACGTTCCATATCCTTTAGAAAAACTACCCTACACGAAATATAGCAAGTTTTTATTTTCTGTGGAAAACTCCCTGTTTCCACAGGGAGGAGTGTGGAAATGTGGAAAAAATCGTGGATAATCTACGGGAAAGGTCAGAAAAACAAGGGAATATATGCCTATTTGTGGATAAGATTTTTGAGTAGCAAGAAGGTGCCCTCTTCTTCGAATCTTGCAATATCAAAGAATCTGGCAGGCGTGATGCACCGTAAGAAAAACGCCGCCGTAGGAAACCGAGATTTTTCCAAAAACGAAAATCCGAGATCCCTTGGAATTGCGAAGCTCTTCGAGGAGCTCCTTCTCCACCTCCTTGAGGGAGATGCAGAGAAAAAACCGGGGGTCCTCGGTAGCGATCAGAAGCCGGGAGGGGCCTTGTTTCCACTCTCCGGAGAGACAGCAGAGGGTGATCCAACGTCCCCGGAGATAGGGAAGAAACTCCCACACCTGGGAAGGAGTGAAAAGGCGTTCTCCCGCACATTTCCAGAACCCCCGCCGGAATTGCCGGGCTTCTCGAAAGGCTCCGGCAAAGGATGGATAGAAAGAACTCTCGGGAGATCCATACCGGGGCACTCCCAAACCTTCCCGCAGAAGAACTTCCTGAATAGTGCACTCCTGTCCGGGAGCTCCGATGTAAAGATATCCGAGAAGGCGTCCGTAACGGTCCCTTTCCGGAGAGGCGAGGCTGAGCCGCAATGTCCGACCTTTCGCGAGACTCCGGTTTCGCTCCCGAGCGGCAAGGGCAAACTCCTCCGGAGGATGCCGGGGATGATGAAGCTCCGGAGTGTCCATTCCCGCATAACGCAGAATTTCCTGTTTTCCCGAAGGCTCTTCGATACGTACCGTATCCCCGTCGTATACCTCGATTATGCGTACGGCGAGATCCCCCGAGGCGGAAGAGGGAGGAGCGGAAGAGAGAGTGAAAACGAAGAAAAGGAAAAAGAGAGGAAAAAGAAGTTTTCTCTTTTTTTCGATAAAGAAAGCCTTTCCATATATAATGGCCACGGAAGATCCCTGCCCCCCTCGAACAATCTCTGGAGATCTTTTGCGTTAAAAAAATTGTTATTCCCTGCAAAAGGATGTGATTTTCATTTTATCACACACTCTGGAGGAAAACCTTTGGGCTCCTCTTCTGGAAGAGAAAAAAGCTCTTCTCGAAAAATATATGGCGCTGCTTCTCGAAGCGAATCGGCAGATTCGGCTGGTGGGCCCCTGGGAGGAGGAAACTCTCTGGAAAAAACATATTCTGGATTGCATTCCTACCCTCTCTCTTCTTCCTCCTCGGGGAAAGGTGGTGGATCTCGGCAGCGGTGCGGGGCTTCCCGGAATGATCTGGGCTATCTGCCGGCCCGATCTGGAAGTGGTGCTCTGTGAAAGCATCCGGAAAAAAGCCGCCTTTCTCGAAAGAACCGCCTCTCTTTTGGAGCTTTCCTCCTGCCGGATCGTGGCGGAGCGTTCCGAAGAACTTGCCCGGCGGGAGCGGGAAAGCTTTGATCTTGCTGGAGCCCGGGCGGTATCTCATTTGGGAGTGGTGGCGGAATATGCGGCTCCTCTGGTAGCTCCCGGAGGTTTTTTTCTTGCCATGAAGGGGGAAAAGGGGGAGGAAGAGGCCCGGGAAATCGGCTCCAAGTGGAAAGAGTTGGGTTTTTCGGAACCCCGAATCTGGGAATATACCCTGGAAGAGGGAGAACGACATTACGTCATAGGCATGAATAAAACCGCAAAGGCTTCGGAGAAATATCCCCGGCGCCCGGGTATGGCGGAAAAAAGGAGATGGTGGTGACGAAAATGACGGTGCTTGCCATGGCAAATCAAAAGGGCGGAGTGGGAAAAACCACCTGCTGCATCAATTTGGCGGCGGCCCTGGGAGAACGGGGGTACAAAGTTCTCGTGGTGGATATGGATCCCCAGGGAAACTGTACCAGCGGTTTCGGTGTCAATCCCCGGGAGCTTTCCGAAAGTGTCTACGACGTTCTTCTGGGAGAGAAGAAGGCGGAAGAGGTGGTGCATTCCCTTCCCTGGAAGGGAATATCCCTGCTTCCCGCCACTCTCGATCTTGCGGGAGCGGAGGTAGAACTTGCGGGGGCCATGAGCCGGGAGAACCGGCTCAAGAAAAAAATCCTCGATCTCTCCGACGAGTACCACATGATACTCATCGACTGCCCTCCCTCCCTGGGCCTTCTCACCATCAACGCCCTGGTGGCGGCGGAGGAGGTTCTGGTGCCTTTGCAGTGCGAATTTTTCGCCATGGAGGGAATCAGCCAGCTTACCCGAACCATGAAGCTCGTGCAGGGGTATCTCAACGAAGATCTTCGCATGGGAGGCATCATTCTCACCATGTACGACGGCAGAACCAACCTCAGCAAGGAGGTGGAGGCGGAGATCCGGAACTCCTATCGAAACAAGGTCTTCCGCACCGTGGTACCTCGGAACATCCGCCTCTCCGAAGCTCCGAGCTACGGTATGCCCGTGCGCTATTACGAACCAGCCTGTCCGGGTTCCCAGGCTTACGACGATCTCGCGGAGGAGGTGATTCAGCAATGGCTCGCAAAAGGGCGCTAGGAAAAGGATTGGAGGCCTTGCTTCCGGAGATGGAACTTTCCGGCCCTTCCCATTCCCCGTCTCTGAAGGTGGAAGAACTGGTTCCCAATGCAAAACAGCCTCGGAAGGAAATGGATTCGGATCGGCTCCAGGAGCTTGCGGAATCCATTCGCCGCTATGGAGTGCTTCAGCCCATCGCGGTACGACGGCGGGAAGAAGGAACCTACGAAATCATCGCGGGAGAACGGCGGTGGCGAGCGGCAAAGCTCGCAGGGCTCGATACGATTCCGGTGCATATGGTGGAGGATCCCCAGGAGATGAGCGTGCTGGCACTCATCGAAAACATCCAGCGCGAGGATCTCTCGGCCATCGAAATCGCTTCCTGCATTGCGGCGCTCCAGAAAGAAAAAGATCTTACCCAGGAAGAGATTGCGGAAGCTCTCGGATGGAGCCGTTCCGGAGTGGCCAACAAAATCCGTCTTCTGCAGCTTCCCGACTTTCTTCAGGAGATGATCCAGGAGGGAGTTATCAACGAGGGACATGGCCGTACTCTCTTGGGATTGGAACCGGAAGAGATGAAGCGGGTGGCGGAAATGATCGTGGATGAAGATCTGAACGTCCGCCAGACCGAAATGCTTGTTCGCAGGCTCAAAAAGGGAGATTCCGAAAAGGATAATCCCGAGATTTCGAGAAAAGATCTTTCCCGGGAGCTTCCCCTGGCTCGGAATATCCAGGATCGTTTCGGCCTTAAAATCCGGGTGGAACAACGGGGGGAGAATCACTCCATCAAACTCATGAGCCTGGAAAGCCACGAGAGAGATGCTTTTCTCGAAGAGCTTCTCCGAAGCTGCGAGAAATTATTTCCCGGGAAATAGGCGGGGGAAATTCTATGGGAACCTTTGGGCGCATTACGGGGTTGGCTCTTCTTGTGGGAGGGCATGTAATTCTTCCTTTTTATATAAATATAAAATTAATAGAAAGAGGATTTTCTCTTCCTCTCCGCATTTTGATTTTTTTGCTGCTTTTCGCTCTGGGATTATGGAACGTGGTGCGGGAGGTTCGCAAAATTATCCAGGAAGAACGCCGCAAGAAGTAAGAGTGCCATGTCGAAAGGAAAAATCCTGACCTTTTGGCAGGCGTTTGTGGAAACTGTGGATATCTTTTCGAAAATTTCCGCAAGGGGACTTGCATTTTTTCTGGAGAAATTCTCCCGCAGAGAAGCGGGGCCTGTGTTCTTTTCAAAAAGGAAGGAAAGAGAAAGGAAAAAATGTTTCACGTGAAACATTCCAAAAGAGTTGGAATCAGATGAAAGGATGTGATCTCCCTGAGTATGGAGAGAATTTACGCTCCCTGGAGAATGGCCTATATCGAGGAGGCCGATAAGGCTCCGGGATGTTTTCTTTGCGATTACCCCGCTCGCAGGGATGATGAGGCCACGAAAATTCTGCATCGGGGAGAGAGATGTTTCGTTATTCTCAATATCTTTCCCTACAATCCGGGGCATGTAATGGTGGTGCCGTATCGCCATCTCCCCTGCTATGATATGCTGGGGAAAGAGGAAGTCTTGGAGATGGGAATTCTTGTGCAGAAAGCTCTGAAGGTGATCCGAAAGGCTTTTTCTCCCCAGGGGTTCAATGTGGGAATGAATCTCGGCAGAGTGGCGGGAGCGGGGTGCGATGGACACGTTCATATGCATGTGGTGCCCCGATGGAACGGAGACACGAACTTCATGCCCGTTCTAGGGGATGTCCGGGTGGTTCCCCAGGAGATTGAGGCCACCTATGCCGCCCTGAAAGGGGCCTGGGAAAACTGTGACGAATAAGGGATCGGATATCTTCCGGGAGCCCCGAAAAGAGCAGGACCTGGAAGAGGTCGTCAGAAAATCCCGTTTCGTCGGCCGGGTTCGCATCGCCCGTTCCGAGGAGGAAGCCCGGGGAGTCGTTCGGGCTCTTTCGGAGGAGTATAAAAACGCTACCCATAATTGTTGGGCCTATCGAGTGGGGTTTCCTCAAATCCGGGAGTATTTTTCCGATGACGGAGAGCCCTCGGGATCTGCGGGAAAGCCCATTCTCGGAGCCATTCTTCGGCAGGAGCTTACCAATACGGTGGTGGTGGTCACTCGTTACTACGGAGGAATCAAGCTGGGAGTGCGAGGGCTTATCGAAGCTTACGGCGGTAGCGCCTCTCGATCTCTCGAAGCTGCGGGAACCGCGGTAAAGCAGATGGCCCGTCCCGTTTTTCTGGAGGTGCGGTATGATACGCATCAGCGGATACTCTACCTTTTGAAGGATCTCCAGGTTCCGGAATCCTTGATGGAGCAGGAATTCGGTGCCACCGTGCAGATGCGGTTTCCCGTTCCCCTTTCCCTGGAAGAGGAGGCCCAGGTTCTTTTCGAGGGATTGCAGGCTCAGGGAGCCGTTCTTTCCTGGGCATGGGAGGCCTGAGATTATCGCAAGAAAGATCACGAGAGAGACGAAAAAGGAGAAGAACTATGCTTGACCATGCGGAACATCTTGTACGGCGTTTGCGGCATCCCGTATGCCGAAGTATTTTGAGAAATCTTACGGAGGAAGAGCTCAAGGGACTGGCAGCTCACGAGGCCATACCGAACAACCAGGAGAGCTCTCTTTACGTTACCCGGATTCGCTCCCGGAGCGCTCCCTTTACGGAAGTGCTTTACGATCTCGACGAGGACAAGCTCTTTCTGCTGCAGCAGGTGTGGGAATATCTCCGATGGCAGCAGATGATTCGTATTTCCTCTCGCATCGGCTCCTCCTCGGGCTTTCCTCTTCAGGCCAATCTCTATGTGACCCGCCGGTATGCCCGGATCGCTCAGATGTTCGGATGGAACTTCTATACCCAGGCGGATCAGGATTATGCGGATATGGTTACCGTGATGGTTCCGGAGTGGCATCAGCGAAAGGTTCTTGTGTTTCCCCGGCATCGAGCTACCTACATCCTCGGTACGGATTACTACGGGGAGACGAAGATGGCTACCCTTCGTATGGCTATGCACATCGCCCGGGAGGATATGCGCGGCCTGGGGCTCCATGCGGGGAGCAAGATGGTAACCCTTCGGGAAAAAGATGGAGAAACTCCCGTGGAAAAGGGGTTGCTCGTCTTCGGGCTCTCCGGAACGGGGAAGACCACTATCACCACTGCGGATCACGGTTTGCAGGAGCCCGAAGGAGTGGAGGTTCTCCAGGACGACATCAACTTGCTTCTCTCGGACGGTCGGGCCCTGGGAACGGAGCGCAATTTCTACATCAAGACGGATAACGTTTCCCGGCAGGAGCCCCTGCTCCAGGCGGCCATGCACAGAAAGGCGATTTTGGAAAACGTCTGGGTGAACGACGACGGAGACGTCAACTTCGACAATCATGCCATCAGCACCAACGGCCGTGCCCTGGTACCACGGAAGGCCATTCCCAACTCCTCGGATCGTATCGACATGCCCCGGGTGGATGTGATGCTCTTCAATATGCGGCGTTACGTGCTTCCCCCCGTGGGGCGCCTTATTTCGCCGGAGCAGGCGGCGGCGTATTTCATGCTGGGAGAATCCACCATCACCAGCGCCGAGGATCCCTCCCGAGTGGGACAGGCCAAGCGGGTGGTAGGCTTCGATCCTTTCGTGGTGGATAATCCTCAGAAGAATGGGAACCGGATTTTGCAGATCCTTCAGGATAATCCCTCCATTCAGTGTTACGTGCTGAGCACCGGCCGAGTGGGAGGTACCGAGGGAGCCAATATCACGCCGGAAATTACCTTTGCCTGCGTGGAGGGAATTCTTCGGAACGGCATTGATTGGAAATACGACGATATTCTCGGGTATGAAATTCCCGCCTCTCTTCCCGTGGAGAATTGGAAGAACTACGATCCCTATTTTTACTGGTCCCGGGAGGAATATGCGGAAATTATCTCGGCCCTTCGGAAGGAGCGGAAGGAATATCTCGAGGGCTTCCGGGGGCTGGCGAACGGTATCGTTCTTGCGGTATAGAAAAGAGAGATTTCGGATTTCGAAAGAACTGCGAAGAAAAGAGATTCCTGCGGAAGGTTTTATGGAGAGAACGTTATTGGAGAGAAAACATGAAAGGAGGCAGTTAGAAATATGAATACCCTTGTACTTTTGATTCTCATATTGGTTTTTATCGCCTGGAAACGCCCGAACTCACCTTTAGGAAGGGAGCTGCGCAAATTGCTGGCAAATTTTTCCCAGGTTTTCGGTAAAGGTCAGAGCGGCGGTGGCAACCCCTTCAGCGACGATAACGATGATTACGAGGGATACCAGAGTGAAGGAGGTTCTTCGGAATCCTCCGGCTCTTCCCGGCCTCCCCGGGATCCCGAGCGGTGGAAAAACGTAAGTCGCTGGGGAGGAAAACTGGCGGTCCTGGTTGTTATTCTTCTGGCAATTCTCGGTTTGGGATACAAATCCTTCTACATGGTGCAGCCGGGAAACCGGGGGGTAGTATATCGCTTCGGTAAAATCGTGAGCGTTGCCGATCAGGGGCCTCATTTTAAAATCCCCCTGGTGGATGAAGTGGTAATAGTGCAGGCGGAGCAGATCTTCCGGCTGGAGTTCGGTTACCGTACCGAGGATCCCGGGCCTCCCGCAAAGTATCGGGACAATCTGACGGAATCCAACCATCTTACGGCGGATAACAAAATTGTGGAGATCGACTGGGTACTCCAGTTTCAGCTCTCCAATCCGGAACTTTTTCTCACCAACTTTCCCGGAGGAGCCGAGGGAAGCAAGATGCTCCGGGATCTTGCGGAAGCAAAAATGCGGGAAGTGGTGGCCAGCGTTCCCCTGGATGACGTGCTGACGGTGAAGAAGGAAGAAATTCAGACCCGCTCACGCATGGGAATCCAGGCGTGGCTGGAAGAGCTGGAGACGGGCATTTTTATCGTGGCGGTACAGCTTCAGGACGTGGAGCCTCCGAACAGCGTGCAGGCCTCCTTCAGTGACGTGAATTCCGCCCGGGCTGAGAAAGATCGGCTGGAGCTGGAGGCGGATAAGTACAAGAACGAGGTGCTTTCCTCCGCTCAGGGAACTGCGGAAAAAATCTTGAACGACGCCGAAGCCTACGCTTATCGCCGGGTTTCCCTGGCGGAAGGCGAAGCGGCCCGTATTACCGCTCTCCGGGATTCCTACCGGCGGGATCCGGAGCTGGTGATGAATACCCTCTGGCTGGAAAACATGCACGATGTCTGGCCTCAGCTCAAGGTTCTCGTGGTGGACAGCGCGGAAGGGGAATCCATCAATCTTCTCAATCTGGGGGATTTCCTGAAAAACCTGAATGTCGGACAGAGTGTGGGACACTAGAGAGGAGGAAAAGCCGTGAAAAAAACTATAGCAAAGATTATCGTTCTTGCTCTTCTCGCAGCGGCCCTGGTGGCCTCCTTCGAGATGTTCTTCGTGGTGCGTCAGGATCAGCAGGCGGTGGTGCTCCGGTTGGGAAAGATCATCGGAACCAGTGCGGAGCCGGGATTGCACGTGAAAATTCCTTTTATGGACACAGCAAGGCTTTTTACCAAGCGCCTCATCGAGTACGATGCGGATCCCGTGGCGGTGGTAACGTCGGATAAGAAGAGCATCATCTTCGATACCGTGGCGATCTTCCGTATCAAGGATCTGGACACCTTCTACCGTCGTATCAAAACCGTGGCGGCGGCCCAGCAGCGCCTGGACGATTCGGTTTATTCTGCGGTGCGGGTGGTGGCGGGTTATATGAGTTTCGACGATCTTCTGAGCGAGAAACGGCTTCAGGTAATCGTGGATGCGGAAAAGGCCGCCCGGAGAGAAGCGGAGAAGTACGGGCTGGAACTGGAGCAGGTGGCTTTCAAACGGGTTTTTCTTCCCAAGGAGAACGAGGAATCCGTCTACCAATCCATGCAGGCGGAACGGAACCGTATCGCCGCCCAGCTTCGAGCGGAGGGTCGGGCTTCCGCTATGGCGCTGCGTTCCCAGGCGGATCGGAGACGCACGGAAATTCTTTCCAACGCCCGGAAAACCGCCCAGGAAACCATGGGAGAAGGGGATAAAAAGGCTCAGGAAATTATCGAAGAGGCTACCCGGAACAGCAAAGAGCTCTTTCTCTTTCTCAAGACCATGGAGTTCTACAAGGCCAATCTCAAGGAGCTTCCGGTTATCGTGCGCCCCGAAGGAGTGCTCCGTTATCTGGTGAACCCCATGGGTATGGAGAACGCGGAAAAAACCGGGGAATAGCTTTTTTCAAAGGATCCATTCAAAGGGAATACCGAAAAATTTCCCGCGGAAGCATAAAAGAGTCCTCCCTCTATACGGGAGGATTTTTTTATGTTATCCTTCTTGTCAACGTATTTGAATATAAAGGTTGACAGAAAGGACGTCATGCCATGCATGCCAAGGAAACCCGGCGCTTCATGATTCTGGCGGCTCTTTTCGCGGTGCTCACCGCAGTGGGAGCCTGGATACGCATTCCCTTTCCCCTGGTACCCCTTACGCTCCAGGTCTTTTTCGTGCTTCTCTCGGGAATTCTCCTGGGGCCCTTCTGGGGTCCCGTCTCCCAGGGGCTTTATCTCTTTCTGGGTTTTCTGGGGCTTCCGGTGCTTGCGGGGGCCGCTTCGGGGCCGGGGATTCTCTTTCTTCCCACCTTCGGATTTCTCCTGGGCTTTATCGGAGCTTCCTGGATTGCCGGGTGGTACTCTTTCCGCAGAGGGGCACGGGAAAATGTCTCCTTCAGGAACTATGCCGTGGCCTCTCTTTTGGGCATAGGAGTAATCTATTTTTTCGGCCTTCTCGGGCTTTACTGGAATCTCAACTACCTGGGAGGTAAGGAAATCTCCCTTCTCCAGGTCTGTCGCATCGGCTTTCTCCCTTTCATTGCGGGGGATCTCCTGAAGGCTGCGGGAGCGACCTTGCTGGCCCAGCGGGTGGGAGTGCGCCTGCAGAGTTTGGGATACCTCGGAGGATAATTTTTCCCGAAAGAAGAGGTGCGGCGTTTTCGGGCCTCCGGAGGTTGAACCTTTCGAAAGAAAGGGGTAGGCTTGGGGAAAGACGGATTGTTGCTCTTTTCAATTGTGTATGCCTATCTTTATCTACGGAAAGGATCTGATTTTTCCATGCAGCAATGGCCCTTTGTCCCCTCCTTTCGGGATGCTCTCGAAGCCTATGCCTATCTTCGTTCCCAGGTGCGCTTTACTCCCTTGGAGCACTCCCCCTTTCTGAGCCATCGAAGCGGAAGGGAGATCTATCTCAAGTGGGAGAACCAGCAGATTTGCGGGGCTTTCAAAGCTCGGGGAGCTCTCTATCGCATGTCGAAACTCACCTCCCGGGAGAAGGAGAGAGGCGTGGTTACCGCCTCCAGCGGCAATCACGGCCAGGTGGTGGCCCTGGCGGCGAAGGAACTTCAGGTGAAGGCCACGATTTTCGTTCCCGAGCTTTGTCCCGAAACCAAGCGGCAGGCCATTCGCAGACGAGGAGGAGAGTGGGTGGAACTCCGGGTTACCGGGGCCCATTTCGATCTGGCGGAACAGGCGGGGCACGACTTTGCGGAGGCGGAGGGGAAATTCTATTTTTCTTCCTTCGACGATCCCTGGCTCATAGCGGCGAATGCGGGAATAGGAATGGAGATGCTCTTTCAGAAGCCTCGACTGGATATGATTCTCTCTCCTGCGGGAGGAGGAGCTTTGATGAACGGCGTGGCTCTGGGAGCCCGGAGCATGGTGCCGGAAATCTCGGTTTGGGGAATTCAGTCCGTATCCTCCCAGCCCTGGATAGCCTCCTGGAAATCCGGAAAGGTCCAAACCGTGGAGTACGAGCCTTCCCTGGCGGATGGGCTTATGGGGAGTATTCCTCAGACCCTTCTGGACCTGGCGAAGAAGCGCATTGCCGGAGTTCGGGCGGTGCGGGAGGAATCCATCGCCCAAGCCATAGCACTGCTGCACCGGGAACACCACCAGGTGGTGGAGGGAGCCGGGGCGGTGGGCGTGGCGGCCTTGTTGGAAGAGGCGGTTCCTCTGGAGGGAGAAAAGATCGGCGTGGTGATCTCCGGAGGCAATATCGATCATGAGGTGCTTCTGGATATTTTGAAACGCCACGCCTGATAGCCTCATAACCTATCCGCAGATGACACGGATCGGAACCTTAAAATCTGCGTGATCTGCGGATAGTTCGATTTTTTGCCCGGCGAATCTTTTCCGAAAGAAAGAACCATTTATCCACAGATTACACAGATGACACAGATTAAAAAATTAAAACCTGTGTGAATCTGCATGATCTGTGGATGTTTTTTGCTTTTTCTCTATACGGATTCCAGTACGATGTGCTCCAGTCCTTTTCTTTGGAGTTCCCGAAAGCAATCCCCCTGGATAACGCCCTTTTCCAGAGCTTCGGGATGTTGCACCCGGGATCCCGCCAGAACGTTCGCCCCGTAATCGAAAAGGATCTCCATCATGGGAGTGGAAGGGCCCAGAATGACGCTGAAAGCGGAGGCTCCCTTTTCGAGAAAGTATGCCAGAGACCGGGTGAGAATGGCGGTTCCCGTAAGGCCGAGGACCTCGGTCTCTCCAAGGACCTTTTCCCAGTCTTTTCGCGGTACCGCTCCGGGAACGTTTCGAAGTTCCAAGAGGTGTAATATCTCCGCTTCTTGCCGAAGCTTCGGAATAAAGGGAAAGTTGCCCACGATGGTGACGGTTTTACCCTTTCCCTTTTCGAGAAGATAGTCCAGGGCTCCCCGGGATTTCAAAACTTCCGGCAGGGGCGTTCCCGTTCCCAGGGCGGCCATGCCGAGGCTGCGGCAGAGGATGAGGGGATGGTGCAGCAGTTCCGCCGCTTCTCCCAGAGTTTTTCCCTGGAAGGAGCGGATAATTTCCACCTCCTCCGGAGAGTTCGGGAAGAGGTTCGATGCGGTGCCTCCCCGGCCCTCTTCGGTAATCAGGCATATCGCCCGGTCCCCCAGGGTGATCCGGGAAATTTTCTCCTTCCGGTGAATCATTTTTTCGAGCAGTTTTTCCACCAGGGCGGTTTCCTCGGAAGAGGCCTCGAAGAGAGGGGCCGCCTCTTCTTCGAAGGGACGGTTGCGGCAGACTTTCGTTTCATTTTTCACGGTTACAGGACTCCTTCAACGAATTTTCTTTGTCCGGAAAGGCGAGAAGAGATTGCGAGCTCCCCGGACGAACGAGAAGAAGGCCCTCCGTTTCGTGGAAGAAAGGGAAGGCCTTCTTGAAGGTGCGAAAAGGGGAAAGCTTGAAATATTTTACTCCGATTTCTTGATGGGAATGAAGGGAAGCACCCATCCTCCGAAGGCCGCGGCGTTCCGGGTCTGGATGAAGACGAGTCCCGGGCCGGTGAAGCGGCATACCAAGGCTTCTCCGGAGGTGAAGGAGGAGATCCATCCCTTGGAGGAGGCCTTTTCGATGGCGTACTTGGTGTCGGAGGTCCAGGCCACGAGATGCTGGTTATCCACCACGAGCTCCTCCTCCGGAGCGAGCTCTTTGCGCATGATGCCACCGTAGGAGCTTACGAAGAGGATTCCCTTGCCGCTGGCGCGGAGCACGAAAAATCCTTCTCCCGAAAAGAGTCCCTTCATGAGATTCTGCATCTTGGTGGAGATGTCGATACCCGAGGATCCTCCGAGAAATCCGTTTTTCTGCACCGTAATATCCGTAGAGCCGTCGAGTTCGATGGCTTCCACGTCTCCGGGATAGGGAGGAGCCAAGGTTACCTCGCCGGGGCCGCGATTTGCCTGAACCTCCTGGAAAAAGAAGGATTCTCCGGAAAACATCTTTCGTCCGAGCCCCTTCAGAAAACCTCCGTCCATGGTTCCCTTGATATCCAGGGAGCCTTCCATGGAGACCATGGCTCCCGATTCGGCTTTAATGCTTTCGTCTTTTTCCAGATCCACCTTAAGAATGGCGTTGGCACCGCCGCGATAAAGTATCTCGTATTTCATGGGCCTGTACAACTCCTTTCCTTTTTTGCGATTTTCATAAGTTCTGCGATAAAACACATTACCCGTTTATTGTAGCACGGAAGAAGATAAGAGACACACAATCCCGGAAAAATTTCTCCCGCCTTTTTCTATACGGAAAACACCGCTGAAAAAATTTTTAGGATTGAGAGGAGTTTTTTTCCTCTTCCTGGATGTGAGTACGGTAACGGTTGAGAAGATTCTCAAGCCGCCCCTGTACGTGTCCCCGCTCTTCCTCCAGGTGCTGCACCCGCTCTATGGAGTGTTCCGTGGCGGAGCTGTTTTGCCGTACCTTTTCGAGCTCCTCCTCCTTCTCCAGAAGGGTCAGCTCCAGGGAGGAAACTTTTTCCGAAAGCTCCCGGTTTTGTCGCTCCAGGAACGCGATGCGCTCAAAGGCCTTTTCCGCCGCTTTTTCCAGCTCTTCCACCAAATGGATCATGGTGATGACGTACCTCCTTGTTCGGTTGCCGCGAGGTTCGCGGGTTTCTCCTCAAGATCTTCCACGATCTTGCAGGGGTTCAGAATAAGATTGGGATCGAAGGCTTTCTTGATTCTCCGGATAAGCTCTATCTGTCCGGGGTCGAGAAAGTGCTTCAGGTATTTCTTCCGTTTGAGCCCGATGCCGTGCTCCCCCGAAAGGGTGCCTCCCATACGGAGGGTTGCCTGGTAGAGTTCCAGCCGGGCTTTCTCGATGGCCTCCTCCCAGGAGGGGTTTTCCGGAGGAACCAGGAAATTGACGTGAAGATTGCCGTCTCCCGCATGGCCGAAAATAACCGGTTCGAAACCATATTTCTCCGCGAGTTTATGCACCTCTTCCAGGAGATCCGGAATCGCCCGGGGAGGTACGGAGACGTCCTCCTTGGTATAGCGGGAGTAAAAGGCCATGACAGCTTCGGAGATGCACTTTCGGGCCTTCCAGAGTTTTTCCCGGGTATTCCGGTTGTCCGCCACGAAAACCTCCAGAGCTCCGTGTTCGATACAGAGATCTCCCACCCTTTCGTATTGATCCGCCAGAAGCTCCGGATCGTTGCCCTCGAGCTGAATGATAAGATGGGCTCCCGCATCTCCGTAGGGAAGGGAGGACCCCAGAAAACGTTCCGCCATCTTCAGTGCGGAGCGTTCCATGAACTCCAGGGAGGAGGGAATGATCCGGGCTTCCGTCATGATATAGGGCACGAAATCCATGGCCTTCCGGGGCGTTTCGAAGGGCACCAGAAGATCCACGGTGCAGGCGGGTTTGGGAAGAAGCTTCACGATCACCTTGGTAACGATGCCGAGAATGCCTTCGGAGCCCGCCATAAGGTGCAGGAGATCCAGCCCCGTCACGTCCTTCCGGCGTTTTCCTCCGAACCAGGTGACCGAGCCGTCCGGAAGCACTACCTCCAGCCCCAGGAGATTGGCTCCGGTGGTGCCGTACTTCAGAACCTTGTTGCCTCCGGCGTTTTCCGCCACGTTGCCTCCGATGTAGCTCACGTCGCCGCTGCAAGGATCTCCGGCGTAGAAGAGCCCCTCTTTTCCGGCGGCCCGGTTGATCTCCGCAGTAATCACGCCGGGCTCCGCGGTAAGGGTAAGATTGTGAGGATCCACCTCGAGAATGCGGTTCATCTTTTCCAGGGAGAGCACGATGCCCCCGCAGGCGGGTACCGCCCCTCCGGAAAGCCCCGTTCCCGCTCCCCGGGGAGTCACGGGAATACGGTGGGCGTTGGCGTACCGCATTACCGATGCCACCTCTTCCGTGGTCTCCGGAAAGATTACCGCCTCGGCACAATAATCCCGGTGCCAGAAATGGCGCTCCACCTCGTCGTAGGAATAGGCCTCGCATTTATCCCGCTGCAGGGCGAGGTTGCCCTTTCCCACCAGGGAGGCGAGTTCCTCCGCTACCTGGGGCGTTACGGGAGCGTATTCGGGAAGTTTCATTGGCCCCGCTCCTTTCGGATTCGTTCGAGAAGCCGGGGAAGTATGGAGTAGAGATCCCCGCAGAGGGCAAGATCCGCCACCCGGAAAAGAGGAGCTTCGGGATCCTTGTTAATCCCTACAATATACCCTGCGGTCTGCATTCCCGCAAGATGCTGCACCGCTCCGGAGATTCCCGCGGCAAGATAAAGTTTG
The DNA here is from genome assembly GCA_036769705.1 of Synergistaceae bacterium. GTDB lineage: Bacteria > Synergistota > Synergistia > Synergistales > Aminiphilaceae > DAIPKP01. The sequence goes on along the minus strand of DAIPKP010000004.1, from coordinate 9,334 downwards.
GGGGACACCACTTTTCCCGAAAGCCCTACCTGATGGGGATACCCGATCCATTGGGCTTCCACCGCCTGGCGGCTGGCTCCCACGCCGCCTTCCAGCAGTTCCGCCAATTCCTGGAGAAGCTCGAATCCCTCGCTTCCCCGGAGTCCCTTGCCTCCCGAAACGAGGACCTCCATATCCTCGATGTTTCCGGCCTCTCCCTCCAACATCTGGACTCCCTCGGGAATCACCCGGCTTTCGAAACATTCCCGGGGCAGAGCGGGGCGGATAATCTCTCCGGAGCGATCCTCTTCCGGAGGAAGCGGAAAGGTTCGGGGGCGCACCGTGGCCATCTGGGGACGGTGTTCCGGAGTCTTGATGGTGGCCATTACGTTGCCTCCGATGGCGGGACGTGTTTGAAGAAGAAGCCCCGTCTCTTCCTCTATGGAAAGATCCGTGCAGTCCGCGGTAAGCCCTGTGCCGAGAAGAGCCGCCACCGCAGGAAGTACCGTCCGGCCCGAGGTGGTGGCGGGGGCGAGAAGAATTTCCGGTTTTCTTTCTTCCACCAGGGCGGCGGTTACCTTGGCGGCGATCTCCTGGTTGAACTGGGAACAGGAAGGATGTTCCACCAGGTATATCCGATCCGCTCCCGCCCGAAAAAGCTTCTCCGGAGCATCTTCGAGAAAGTCCGTGAGCAGAAGCACCTCCACCGGAAGGCCTCCTTTCCGGTCTCCCAGCTCCCGACCCTTTCCCGCAAGCTCCTGGGTAACCCGGTGGATTATGCCTTGCCGTACCTCGCCGTAAATCAGAATGCTGTTTTCCGTGGTAGTCACTCCAAGGCTCCTTTCATTCTAGAGAAGTGCGAGCTCTCGGAGCTTCTGCATCAGAAGATCCAGCCCCTTTTCCGTATCTCCGGGGCCGAAGAAGGCGGTCTCCCGGGTGAGGCTGGGATAGTCGATATGCACCACCCGTGTGGGGGAGCCGGAAAGGCCCGTTTCTTTCTCGGAAAGTTCCAGTTCTTCCCGGCCATATCGGGGAAGGGAGGTCCGCCGGGCTCTCTTTTTTCCCGCCAGGGTTGGCAGCGAGGGCTCGTTGAGATTGCGAAGCACCGTCAGAAGGCAGGGAAAGGGAAGAAACTGCCATTCTCCTCCTTCTTCCACGGTTCGTCGTATTCGTACACCTTCTTCCCGGAGTTCCATAAAACTCACGTAGGTGCTGAAGGGAATGTCCAGCATCACCGCCACCTCAGGGCATACCTGGCCGGTTTCCCCGTCCGTGGCTTTTTCCCCGCCCAGGATCAGATCGTAGGGGCCCGTTTTGCGGCAGGCCTCGGCGAGAACTTTGGCGGTAGCCCAGGTATCTCCTCCCGCAAAGGCGGAATCCGTAAGAAGATACCCCTCGTCCGCCCCAAGGGCGAGGGCCTCCCGAAGAGCCTCTTCCGCCTGGAGAGGCCCCATGGAAAAGACCGTTACCTTGCCTCCCCGGATTCGACGGAAGGCCAGGGCTCCTTCCAAGGCGTTCAGATCCAGGGGATTGATGATGGATCCCACCCCCTGGCGGATCATGGTTCCCCTTTCGGGGTCCATCCGGACCTCCTCCGTATCGGGAACCTGTTTTATCAGCACAGCGATATTCATGGACCGTGCCCCCTTATAGCGAAATAACGAAAAAACCTTTCGTCATCGTTATTTGTAGGGGAAGTTCCTTCTTTTGGCAAGGGGAAAGAGAGAATTTCCCGGGAAATAAAATTCCCTGTGTCTTCG
>DAIPKP010000004.1:0-7495 GCA_036769705.1 Synergistaceae bacterium | reverse complement strand
GTCTACCAGGGGGCCCGCATCTTCGAGCAGCCCTTTTTCCTCGAGATAGCGTACCCATTTCTCGTTGGCACTCAAAAAGATGCCGTAGGGAGCGCCTCCCTCGATTTGCCGGGCCAGCTTTCCCGAGGCACTCGTAACCATTTCCAAAGATTCTCCCGGGCCCTTTTCCGATTTTTGATGTTCCAAGATGGATTCGAGGGCCGGGGCCATACTTGCCGCTACCGCCACTACCTGCGCGTTATCCGCCTCTACCGGAAGGGCGAAGGACGTAAGAAAAAGAGCCAAGGCCCCGCATATTCCTTTCCAGCGCAAAAATTGCATCATTCCAGAAGCCTCCTTTTTCGAACCATCATACGTATTTTTATACAGCACAAAATGCATCCAATATGCATTTTGTGGCGTTTTGTGGATTTCATCAAGAATGTGGATAGAGATGCGAAGTTGCTTCGGAGAGCTTGACGGAGGTTGACATAACGATATTATGTTGCATAATATGCATATTAAACAGACATGCAAATTATGCAAAAGATAGGGCGGGTTTTGTTGGTCCTTGGGGTTTCAGAAACCCTGGGAAAGGTGGTATTCCGAATTCTGTAGCTTTGAAAGGAGGGAGAGGAGCATACATTCTCGGCGTGGCCTTACCATACTCTTCCTGATGCTTCTTTTTCTTTGCGGCATATCTCTTTTTTTCGGGCGTTATGTTTTTTCTCCGGGGAAAATTTGCGCATTTTTTCTCGGAATTTCCGGAGAGAACGAAGCTATTCTGAAAACGCTTCTGTGGGAGGTTCGTTTTCCTCGAATTGCCGGGGCGGTCTGTGTGGGAGGGGCCCTTGCGGTTTCCGGGGCAGCTTATCAGAATCTTTTCCGCAATCCCCTGGTGTCGCCGGGAATTCTCGGTGTTTCTGCGGGAGCCAGCTTTGGAGCTGCTCTGGGAATGCTTTGGGGGTGTTCCTGGGGAGGAATTCAGGCCATGGCTTTTCTCTTTGCCCTTCTTGCAGTGGGAGGCTCCTTTCTCATTTTTTATTTTCTCGGTAACCGTTCCATGGTGGTGCTCGTTTTGGGAGGCATGGTGGTTTCCGCCCTGTTTCAGGCTTTTCTATCCCTCGTCAAATTTCTGGCGGATCCTCTGGATACCCTGCCGGGAATTACCTTCTGGCTCATGGGAGGGCTTTCCCGGATCAACCGAGGAGATCTCGGGAGCATGCTGCTTCCTCTCGCGGGAGGATTGGCCTGTTTTACCCTTTTCCGTTGGCAGATTCATGGGCTCTCCTTGGGAGAGGAGGAGGCCCGCAGTCTGGGAATCCCCCTGGGTACAATCCGGTGCCTCGTCATTGTGGCTTCCACTTTCATGACCGCCGTAGCGATAAGCGTGAGCGGCATTATCGGCTGGATAGGCCTTTTGATACCTCATGTGGCCCGGGCTCTTGTGGGATCCTCTTTTCCCCTCCTTCTTCCCACGTCTTTTCTCCTGGGGGGGACTTTTCTGGTTTTGGTGGACGATGTGGGAAGAATTCTGAGCCCTGCGGAAATTCCTTTGGGAATTCTCACCTCTCTCGTGGGAGCTCCCTTTTTCGTTCTTTTGCTTGCGAAGGCCCGAAAGGAGTGGAGCTGATGCTTTTCGTGGAAGATCTCTGGTTTTCCTTTTCTCCCGGGAGAAGCGTTCTCAGGGGTATTTCGTTCTCCGCCGGTTCCGGAGATTGTCTCTGCCTTCTGGGGCCTAACGGTACGGGGAAAACCACGCTCCTCAAATGCGTTCTCGGCGTACTCACTCTCCAGAGGGGCAGGATTCTCCTGGGAGGAGCGGAGCTTTCCTCTCTGTCACCCCGGGAGCGAGGCCGGAGAATTGCCTACGTACCTCAGGCCGGAAGCACCACTTTTGCCTACACGGTGGAAGAGCTGGTTCTTATGGGGCGGATTCCTTATCTCGCATGGGGAAGGGCTCCGGAAGAAAGAGATCGGAAAGCGGCTCGGAGGGCTTTGGAATCCCTGGATCTCCTTTCCTTTGCAAAACGTCGTTTTAACGAGTTGAGCGGCGGTGAAAGACAGCTGGTGCTCCTCGCCCGGGCATTGGCCCAAAACGCACCGGTGCTGGTGCTCGACGAACCTACGGCGAATCTCGATTATGCCAATCAGATCCGGGTGCTCGGAGCTCTCCTGGAACTCGTGAAAAAAAACTACGCCATTCTTATGGCTACCCATTTTCCCAACCATGCTTTTTTGGCGGGAACCCGGGTATTGCTTGCCAAAGACGGTCTTCTCATGGCCCAGGGAACTCCCGAGGAGGTGATTACCGAGGAACGTATGAGTCAGCTTTATCGAACCCCTCTTCGGGTTCTTTCAAGCCGTGAAAAGCGTTGTCCGGGAGGAGAAATCCGGGTTTGCGTACCCTTCATGATTTCCTGAAATACAGGAAAGAGGAAGGTATTCTTTCAAGAAAGAAACGGGGGATAGGAAATGAAAGTTTTGCAAGATCAAGGGCGGCAAAAGCTGAAGCCGGTTTTGTCCCTGGGATTGGTGATGCTCTTCTTATTTCTGGGAAATGCCCGGGGAAATGCCGTATCCGTAATGGATATGGGAGGAAAGAGCGTTTCGGTTCCGGAAAAGGTGGAGCGTATTCTGATCACCTGTTACGGCGGGGTAACTCAGGAGCTTGCGGTGCTGGGCTTGGCGGATCGCATCATAGGGCAGCCGAAAATGGATCGGTTTCCCCTTCTTATTTCCCGGTATCCCGCCTTTGGGAAGCTTCCCCATGCGGGATCCTTCAATAACATCAACGTGGAGGAGGCTCTGAAGCTGCAGCCGGATATGGTGCTCGCCAGCGTTACCGCCGAAAAAGGGAATCAGCAGCTTCGGGATGTGGGGTTTCCGGTGGTAACGGTACTTACCGGAAGAGCTACCGTGGAGACTCTCCAGAAGGAATTCCTCCTTATCGGATCTCTTACGGGACAGGAAGTTCGGGCCCGGGAACTCGTGGATTACTGGCAGAAAGTTCTCGGACTTCTCGAGGATCGGCTCGCCTCCCTTTCCGAGGGAGAACGGAAACGAGTGTACTACATGCTGGGGAACCCTCTTCACACCAACGGGAGCGCCTGGTGGGGAGAGGCTCTTATCCGCATTGCCGGGGGCGTGAACGTGGCTTCCGAGATGGGAAAAGTGCGGGATGTTGACGTGGAACAGCTTCTTCGGTGGGATCCGGATGTGCTTATCCTAAGCTCCAACGAAGGGAAACCCGTGCTCAGGAAAGAACTCGAGAAAAATCCCCGGCTCTGCAACCTTCGAGCTCTTCGGGAAGGAGAGGTCTATTACTGTCCTATCGGGGCCTTCTGGTGGGATCGTCCCTCTCCCGAAGCGGTGCTTGGTTTTCTCTGGCTTGCTACGACTCTCTATCCCGAAAGATTTTCCGATATCGACCTGTATGAAGAGACTCGGGCTTTCTTCGATACGTTCTACGAAATATCCCTGGAGAAGGAGCAAATCGGGAAATTTTTCGATCCCTTCGACACGCAGGGTTCCTAAGGAGAAATTTGCATGAAATATACCGTACCTTCCAGACTTGGCGGAGTAACTCCTCCGAATGGGCTTGATACGCTTCAGGATCTCGGTCGGGGTTACAAGGCTTATAAAGCGGTGACCGTAGCGCTGGATCTGGGTCTTTTCGACTGGCTCGAAGAAAAGAAGAGAGCTCATAAGGAGGATTTCGTACAGGGTCTCGGCATCAACGGAGCGCTTTGCAGGAGTTTCCTTCATACCTTGGAGGAGCTGGGTTTTCTTCTTAAGGAGGAGGAGAATTTCTTTCGGAATTCTCCTCGAGCTTCGGAGCTTTTTGTCCGAAGCTCCCCCGCCTATCAGGGGGATTGGTTTACCGCCTGGGGAAGCCCGGAAAGCCGATGGAGTTCTCTCGGGGAAACCTTGCAGCTCCAGGAGCCGGTACTTCGAGAATTTTCTTCGGGGCCCGGCGAATCCTTTATTTGTTCTCTCGGGCAGAGATTACTCCAGGGGGAGCTTCAGGAGATCGTAAGAGTCGTAACTTCCTGGGAGCATTTTTCCGAAGCCCGGAGCGTTCTCGATCTCGGAGGAGGACACGGACTTCTCGGCATGGCTCTTTGCCAGGAGAATCCCGAAATGAACATGGTGCTCTTCGACAAGCCTCACGTGGTGCCCTATGCACAACCCTACATCGAGGGAGCCGGATTGGAAAACCGGGTGGTTCTTCGGGGAGGAGACGCCATGACGGAAGATCTCGAAGGCCCCTTCGACATTATCCTGGTGTCCCACGTGCTCTATAAATTTCGAAAGGAGCTTCCCTCATTTTTCGAACGTCTCGGAAAAGCTCTCGTTCCGGGAGGGCTTTTTGTGTCGAACCATTGGTTCTGCAATCCCGGATGTGCTCCGGGAAAAGGCTTGCAGGACCTGGAACAGGGACTCCACAGCTTCGGGCATCCCCTCTGCCATGTGGAAGATTTTCCTCGGCTTTTGGAACAAGCGGGCTTGATGCCTCTTGGGGAGGCCGTGCCCGTTTCGGGTTCCTTCGGCACGTCCCTTCTTCATCGGGCATGCCGTAAGGGCACGTTTGAAATTGTAAGGGAGGGAGAAAAAATATGAGTTCCTTCGATGCCGGTGCAATTCTTCGGGAAACCCGGGATTATATCCGGGAAGCGGTCCCTGGGGAATACAAATCTCTTCAGCTGGAGCGGGTGGTTTTCGGCCTCTTTTTTACAGGGGTCAAGCTGAACAATGGAGATGGAGGCATATGTTTCACTCCGGTAAAGGCCATTCCCGAAGCGGTCTGCTGCCCCTCCTCGGCGAAAGTCATGCCCCTTTCGGGGCGCCTGAAGGGGATGGAAGCGGATCGGGTGCTTCGGGAGATGGAAGAGGGAAACCCCCTCAAAAAGGCTCTGGGAATCGCCACGTTGAATGCCCTCTCCCTTACCCTGGAACGCTCTCAGGGAACTCCGGATTTCGAGGTGATTCTTGAAAAGGATGCCCTGGATCTGCTCACGCTGCACGAGGAGGAATTCGTGGTGGTGGTAGGGGCCCTCGCTCCTTACCTGAAACGTTTGAAGGCCCGGGGAAAACCCTTTCGGGTACTTGAAATGGATCCGCGAACGTTGAAAAAGGACGAGATGCCCTTCTACTCTCCCGCCGAAGAAGCTCCTCTATACGTTCCAAAGGCGGATCTTCTCGTGGTTACGGGAACCAGCCTGGTAAACGATACCCTCGAGGGACTTCTCGCCCTGGCTCGGAAAGATGCAAGAGTCGTCGTGCTTGGCCCTACCGCGAGCCAGTATCCGCGAGCATTCTTCGAACGGGGCGTGGACATGCTCGGAGGCATTCGAGTTACCGCTCCCGATGATTTGCTGGATCTTCTTGCGGAAGCCGGTTCGGGATATCACTTTTTCGGGCGTTCCGCCGAGCGCACCACCATCGTGCCTCGAAGAAATTCCTGAAAATTCGGCGAGAAATCTCGAAAAGAGGAGAGGGAGTCCCCCCGGGGGGACTCCCTCTCCTCTTTGTTGAATAAAGACTTTTCAGGTTATTCTTTCCGGGGTTCTCCTTTTTTTCGGGCATTTTTGGCCTCTCTACAGGCCTTGCATATGCCGTAGACCAAAAATTGTTTCCCCTCCACGGAGTAGCCCTCGGGCACATTCACTCTCGGCATGGGCTGATCCAGAAGGCATTCCATGGTGCCGCATTCGAGACAGCAGAAATGAGCGTGGTTTCCGGGACACCCCGGAGTGTTCAGGGGATGAGCGCGAAAACGCCAGGATCCATCGGTTCCCTGGATTTTGTGAATGACCCGATGTTCTTCTAAAAGAGCCAGATTCCGGTAGAGGGTAATGCGATCCCATTCATTGCCGAGAAGCTCCATGATTTCCGCATGGCTCAGGGGTTTCTCCGTGTTGTAGAGAAGTCGGAGAAGCTCCAGGCGCAGTGAAGTGAGGCGTATGTCATGGGCTGCAAGAATATGAGCATACTCGTTCATTATCGAATTCCGAAGGGGCATCGGGGGTAGGTGCAGGGAGTGCATCCCGCACAAAGCCCGCCTACGCCCCAACGGCGCACCTCCTTTTCCGTGGGGTAGATATTTGCGGCTATCTGGGTAAGCAGCGGATCCAGGGAGGTTATTTCGTCGTGCACCACGCAGGCGGGGGCGCCGATAAGAGCGGTTTTTCCGTGCAATCCCAGCATGAGCATGGATCCCGGAAGTGCGGGAACTCCCCGGAAAAGTACGGTGTCCGCCATTTCCTGAATGGCTCCGGGAGTTCGGTCGTCCGCATCCACGCTCATTCCTCCCGTACAGAGTACCACATCCGGATTCTTTTCGAGAGCTCTTCCTATGGCCCCGGCGATTTCCTCCTGAGAATCTCCCACGATTTCCTGTCCCAAAAAGGTGCCGCCGAAGGGTTGCAGCTTCCGGCGGAGCTTGGGAGCGAAGACATCTTGAATGAGCCCTTTTTTCAGCTCCGATCCTGTGGTTACCAGGGAGACCCGGAGAGGGCGAAAGGGGCGAACCTCCAGGGGACGCGCTATCTTTTCGGCTCTTCGAACGGTGGCATCTTTTACTGCAAGGGGAAGAACCCGGAAGGCTCCTACCGCCTCTCCCGAGGAGACCACGCTCTTCGGAGGAAGGGTAGCGAAGATCCAGAGGGGATCTTCGTTGATGGCATGTATCATGTCGGCGTCGAAGAGGAGATATCCCGGATTTGCCGCACGGAGGATGCATTTGCCCTCTTCGGGACCCGAAAGGGAAAGGTTTGTGCCCTGTAGAATTTTTGCAAGCCGCAGGGCTGCATCGTTTTCGTGCACTTCGTCCTCTTCCAGGTAGAGAACCGAAAGATGCTCTCTCCCCATGGAGCGAAGAATGGGAAGGTCTTCTTCGGTTACCACATGTCCTTTTCGAAAACGGGCACCCTTGTATCCCGTTTCCGTTACCACCTGGGTGAGATCGTGAGAAAGCGGCTGTCCCAGAGCTTCTTCGAGAGAAATAATTTTTTGCTCCATGCGAAATCCTCCTCGTGTTTTTTTAATTTTGTGCCTGGGGATGGGAGGGGACATCGAAAAGATGGATGCACCCCGGAGGAATACTCATATAGACCGGAGAGCCCTCGAAAAGATGCATCTCCTTGTAGGACTCCAGAGGGTATTCCACGTGCCAGGCATGATCTTCCGCGGTGATATAGACACGGTAAAAACTTCCCAGGGAAAAAATCTCCGTCACGGTTCCCTCGATAATGTTCGGCTGCAGAACCGGATCCACGGGAATATCCGGATAGAGAAGTTTGACTCCGTGGGGAGGTATAAAGGCGGCAACTTTTCCCGAAGCCGCCTCTCCCGCCAGCCGCAGTTTCCAGGAATTGCAGCAGAGCCAGGAGTATCCGCGAGCCTGTTCGATGGTGCCCTGCAGCACCGTTCCCCAGCCGAAGGCGTTCCAGGTATGATATGCCGCCCGGGGAGACCAGAGTTCTTCAATGGGAATTTCTCGCGAAAGGGTGCC
>DAIPKP010000177.1:0-2462 GCA_036769705.1 Synergistaceae bacterium | reverse complement strand
GAACGATGTTCCCCAAATTATGAACGCCCTGGATGTGCACGTGCTTTCCAGCTCCAGCGAAGCCTTTCCCAATGTTCTGGCAGAGGCCATGGCCTGCGGCACTCCCTGCGTAACCACGAATGTGGGGGATGCGGCTTTTATTGTAGGAGATACCGGGTGGGTAGTTCCTTTTAAGAATTCCCATGCCCTCTATGAAGGCATATACCAAGCCCTGGAGGCCATGAAAGATCCCCCTGCCTGGGAGCGGAGAAAGAAGCTTGCCCGGGAGCGGATTCAAAAGAACTTCAGCCTTTCCAGGATGATCGAAAAATATGAAGAAGCCTGGAGAGAATAGAGCTTTAAAAATATATTTTGTGACACAAATTTTTGCGGGTGCCGAAAAATGCGTTTTGCAGCGGAATAAAGCGCATAAAGGACGGCGCTCTTTAGGAGGCTTTCTGCATGTACCGTTTTGCCCTGGCCGGATGCGGCCGCATCAGTAAAAATCATATCGAGGCGTTGAAAGAATTTCCCGAGGCTTCTCTCGTGGCCTGCTGTGACGTGGAGGAAGATCGGGCACGGGCGGTGGCGGAGGCTGCGGGGTGCCCTGCTTTTACCCGGTACGAGGAGATGTTGGAGTCCGTTCCCTGCGATATCGTCTCTATCTGCACTCCCTCGGGGTTGCATCCGGAACACGTGGTGCAGGCGGCGGAACGGGGAAGGCATACTCTCTGCGAGAAGCCTCTGGGCACGTCTCTCGCCGAGGTGGATCGGGCCATCGCAGCCTGCGACCGCAACAAGACCAAGCTTTTCGTGGTGAAACAGAACCGGTTCAACCGCACCGTGGATCTGCTGCGTCGGGCTTTGGAAAAGGGGCGTTTCGGCCGCATCTACATGGTGCTCTCCAACGTGCTCTGGACCCGGCCCCAGGACTATTACGACATGGCAAAATGGCGGGGTACCTGGGAGTTCGACGGGGGGTGTCTCTCCAACCAGGCGGCGCACTACGTGGATCTGGTGCAGTGGATGGGGGGTGCCGTGGAGAGCGTGCAGGCCTATAGTGCTACCCAGGGGCGGCGCATCGAGGCGGAGGATAGCATCGTGGTAAATCTGCGTTTCCGCAGCGGTGCTTTGGGGAGCATCAGTGTTACCACGCTGGCGTATCCCAAAAATCTCGAAGGAAGCCTTACGGTGCTGGGAGAGCGGGGAACCGTGAAGATCGGCGGCTTTGCCCTGAACAGCTTCGAGCGGTGGGAGTTCGATTCTCCGGACCCCATGGATGACGAAGTGCACCAGGCGGATACCGCTCCTCCCAACGTTTACGGCTTCGGCCACAGGGCCTATTATCGCCACGTGCTGGATGTGCTGCAGGGTAAAGAGCCCCTGCGGGTGGACGGCCGGGACGGCCGCAAAACCGTGGAGATCATCCAGGCCGCCTACGCTTCGGTGCGTAACGGAGGAGCCCCATCGCCTTTGCCACTATAAAATGCCCTGGTAGCCTTTGTTTGAGTATTTAATTTGGCAGTATGAGGAACATGCTCTTTTTAATCTATTGTTACTCAGTGTTTTTGATGTTTTTTGCGTTCCAACCCGAAAAATTGGCCTTTATGAAGAAATTGTAAGATAGCTTGGCTTTTGGAAGGGAGTAGGTTTTTGGTGTGTGGATTATTTGGCGTAGTAGTGTCTCCTGGCAGTAAAAAAATGAAATGCGAAAAAATTTTTAAAGATTTATGCCTTCTTTCCGAATCTCGAGGGAAAGATGCTTGTGGGTTTGTTTTTCAGGAAGAGGCTTCTATTCATGTGTTAAAGCGCCCATTTAAAGCCAGCAAAGTTGTTAAAACCCCAGAGTTTAAGAACCTTTTGCATAAAGCTGTCCTTGCAAATGCTCTAGAAAAGCCTTTTTCTCTGATGGGACATACTCGTATGGTTACGAACGGTAACTCTAATGAACATGTAAACAACCAGCCCGTGATGAAACACGGTATGGTTTGTGTGCATAATGGCATTGTAGTAAATGATGCTTTGCTGTGGGAAGAGAAATCTCTTGAGCGGGAATTTTTGGTTGATACAGAAATTATTCTTTCTCTCGTCGATTTGTATGTCAAGCAAGGGGAATCTTTAATTAATGCGGTGATTTCGTCATTTGCATGCATGAAAGGAGCAAATTCCATTGCATTGACAAAATCAGATTTCTTAGGAGTAATTCTTGCTACGTCAAATGGTTCTCTTTTTACGGCTTATGATGAAAGAGACGAGTTTGTTCTCTTTGCTTCAGAAAAATATATTCTTGAAAAAGTGATTGCGGAACACGGTTTATGTGATGTTTTTGATAGCCTGAAAATAGAGCAATTGGTGCCTGGAAAGGGAAGAGCCATTACTTTTCATGAGGGCAGATTGGAAAAAACGGATTTTTCTCTGAATGGAGGGGAAAAAGAATTTCCTATAGAATGCGGTGTTATTTCGAATCGCCCGATCCTTGACAG
>DAIPKP010000071.1:9042-13406 GCA_036769705.1 Synergistaceae bacterium | reverse complement strand
CCCTAGCTTCGGGAAATACTCCCACCACCCCGGAGGAGATCATGGAAGAGGCGGAGAAATTCCTTCACGAAAAACGGGAGGTTTGAGAAGCTCCCGAGCCTTTTCTATCCTCGGGCGTCCACCCAGTGACCGCTGCGATTTTCTTCTTCGAGGGGAGAGGAGCTAGGGGTGTACATTTCGAGAAGCGCCCGGGGATCTTCACCGAGCTCCCGAAGGCTCTGCACGATTTCCTCCGCCCGGTCCGGAGTCATGGTCCCGGAAGAAAGAGAAGGCTCTTTTTGAAAAGATTCTTCCCGGGGAGATTCTTCTCCATGAGAAAAATCCCTTTCGGGCAAAACTTCGGAAACATCCGGGAAAAGGATCTTTCTCTTGCGATCTTCCCGGCGATGACGAGAGGAGATTCGGCTTTCACCGCATCCTCCGGACCGCTCCACTCTTCGAGAATATGCCACGGGGACCCCTCCTTTCGTGGAAATTTCGAGCTGTTCCCTTCGTACCCTCTACAGAATCTGTATCGGCATAAGACTGGAAAGAGTAGAGCTTTTCAAAAAAACATGATTTTACAATAACAGGATCCCCCCGCACCGGTATAGGCCGATGAAGGGGGATCCTGCCGTTGCGGAGGGTGTTCCGAAAGGGGGAGTCCGTTTTGTCTCGTAAAGATTCGAGAGAGAATTTTTTACTGAACCGGAATGAACCCCGCGGCTTCAACTTCTTTCTGCCCCGAAGAGCTCATGAGAAAGTCGATAAAGGCCTTCACGTCTCCCTGGGGCTCTCCGTTGGTGTACATGTAGAGATACCGGGCCACGGGATACTTTCCGGAAATGGCGGTTTCCGCAGTGGGCTCCACGCCTCCCACGGTAACCACTTTGATGCTGTCGTTCACATAACCGAGCCCGTCGTAACCGATGGCGAGAGGGTTCTTGGAGACCGTCTGAAGAAGCGCTCCCGCGGAAGCCACGATAAGAGCCCGGGGAGTGACCTTTTCCTTTTTCATCACCAGGGTTTCCCAGGTTTCAAAGGTTCCGGAACTCGTATCCCTTCCCACCACGGCGATGGCCTTGGATTCGCCGCCTACTTCCTTCCAATTGGTGATCTTGCCCATGTAAATATCCCGAAGCTGTTCCAGGGTAAGATCCTGCACGGGATTCGAAGGATGCACCATGACAGCTACCGCATCCATGGCCACTTTGTGCTCCACCGGATGAATTCCCTTTTCCTTGGCCGCCGTAATTTCCTTATCCTTCATAGGCCTGGAAGCATCCGCAATATCCGTGGTTCCATCGAGAAGAGCCTTGATGCCGTTGCTGCTTCCGCCGCCGGAAATGGTGATCATCACATCTCCCTGGGCCTCCATAAACTTTTCCGCCGCCCTCTGGGCGATGGGAAGCACCGTGGTGGATCCCTTCACCACCATGTTCCCCGCAAAAGCTGCGGTACCCAACAGGATCGTCCCCGCCAAAGCTGCTACCACACCGATACAAAACCGTTTCATAAGCCTCTTACCTCCTCGGGAGTTGTGATAAAAGCTTTCCGCTCTTATCTTGAGGCAAGCATAGAAAAAAGGCGTAACAACGCCATGTAAGGAGTGTAACAAAAGGGTAAAATCCGGATTTCCGCATTTTTCGCAACTTTTCCTCCTCACCGCTTCTCGATAGTGATAGAATGATTTGAGAGAATTCAAGGGAGGGGAAACCTTCATGAGAACAGACCACAGACAATCGTCGAAAAGCTTCATCCTGTTCCTTTCGGGCATTTTTTTTCTCCTCGCCTCACCGCTCCGGGGAGAAACTCTCCGGGTCGTGGGAGACGAAGCATATCCCCCTCTGTGCTTTCTGGATGAAACGAACAAGCCCAGCGGATACGACGTGGATGTAATCACCCTTCTCGGAGAGACCACAGGGATGTCCCTTTCCCTGGATCTTCTTCCCTGGCCCCGGGCGCGGCAGCTCTTTCAACAGGGCTCTGCGGATGTTCTTTTAGGATTCAATATCACTCCCGAAAGGGAGGAGCTTTTCGATTTCACCCTCCCTCACTTCGAAAACCATCTCGTGCTTTTCGCCTCTCCCTCTTCACGTTTCAAGGGATTGGAAGATCTTTTCGGCCGTCGGGTAGGAGTGGCCCGAGACACCATGGCGGAAGAATTTCTGCGCCAGCACTATCCGGAACTTCAATTGTGGTCTTTCATCAGTCAGCCCGACGCCTTGGAGGCCCTGGAAGAGGGAGAGGTGGATGCGGTGGTGGGAAGCGCCACCACAGGCAAGTGGTGGATACTTCAGAACAACGCCTCCTCGAATATAAGCATTCTCAGCACCCCTCTCCGCCGGAGCCCCTATGCCATGGTCCTGCACAAAGGACGGGAGGATCTTCTGGCGAAGATGAATGAAGGCATCGAGATCCTCCGGGAACGGGGAGCTCTGCGGCGCCTTCGGGAAATATGGTTCCGGGAAGCCTCTCTGTTGCATTATCTCAGGCATCCCTATGCTCTTTGGGCTCTTTTCGGAGGGGCGGTTCTTTTCGCTACGGCCCTGGGAGGAGCTCTTGTCATGAGCTGGAGAATACGGAAAATCACCCGGGAGGAAAAAAACCTGAACCAACGCCTTTGCAGGGAGGTGGAGGAACGCCGACGTATGGAGAATCAACTTCGGGAGAACGAAATTTTCCTTACCTCCATCGTGGAAAATATTCCTTCGGGCATTTTCGTGAAAAACCTCGCCACCGACACTTACATCCTCACCAACCGGGCCACGGAAGAAATTTTCGGCATTCCCCGCAAGGAAATTCTTCAGAGAACTTCCATTCACGTTTTTGGAGAGGAACAGAGCCGACTCTTTGAAGAACAGGATGCCCTGGCGCTGAGCAAGAACGAGGCGGTGCGGCATCCGGAATTTCAGCTTGCCACGGCCCATGCGGGAGTGCGGTGGTTCTCCTGCGTCAAGATTCCTCTCACCCTGGTAGGAAACAAACAGACCCATATCCTCGAAATTATCGACGACATCACGGAACGCAAAGAGATGGAGGACAAACTCCGATGGACGAGCTTTCACGACGGTTTGACCCATCTTTACAACAGGGGTTATTTTCAGGAGGAGATGAAACGCCTCAGTTCGGGGCGGCATGACCCCGTGGGGATCATGATTTGCGACGTGGACGGCATGAAAGTTATCAACGATACCCTGGGACACTCTGCGGGAGACGAAACGCTGAAAGACACCGCTGCAATTCTCCAGCAGGCCTTCCGCCAGGAGGACGTGGTGGCTCGCATCGGCGGAGATGAATTTGCGGCGTTGCTCCCCGGCATAACCTATCTTCTCCTGGAGGAACGACGAAAAAGAATACAGCAACTTCTCGAGGAGGAAAACCGGAAAAACCGCACCTTCCCCCTCTTTCTCTCCATCGGTATCGCCCTGCGTAAATCTCCCGAAAGGAGCATGGAGGAAGTGTTTCACCTGGCGGATGAAAACATGTACGATCAGAAACTCCGCTACCGGGAATCCCGTATGAAAGCTCTTCTCGCGAGCCTTCTCGCCCGGGGATTCTCGCCGCCGAAAAGCTCCAAGGACCCGGAAGCCCCCCGGAGAAACCCCAGTATCTAACGCCGTTTCATCCGGAAATAGCCTCCCCAAACGCCTTTGACGTCCGAAATGAAGCAGAAGAACTTGGGGCCGATGATCGCCTGAACTCCCGCCACCTCCCGGGCGGGACAGATGACCTTGATGATATGCCGTACCCCCCCTTTTCCCTGGCCAATGAGAACGGTGGTGCCAAACCCTTCGTCCCGAAGCCGGCGGATGAGAGCATAGCTCTCTTCGCTTACATCCGCGATAATCTCCAGGAGCACGAAACGCCGGAGCAGGCGCTCCTCCAGAAAAATCCCAACGTAGTTCCCCGTGGCAAATCCCGCACAGTAGGCAATAAGCTGTGGAAGCTCAAGGCTTTTCCCTCCGAGAACGATGGCAAGAATGGTCATGTAAAGCCCCACCTCCACGAAACCGAGGAGAGAGGCGGTAAGCTTTTTCCCCCGTACGAGGAGGAGAATGCGAAAAGTGCCGCAGCTCACATCCAGCACCCGGGCTCCGAAAATGAGCGCCAATTCGAGAATATCGATATCCATGGAAGGCCTCCTTGAGCAAAAGATAAAGCACCGCGAAAGGGGAAAAACCTCTTTTCCGGCTCACCTTACCACGGAATATCGGGGGAGAGCAAAGACCGAAAATTGCGAAAAAAATCGGCCCGCATCGCAATCAAAAGGAGTGGATGACCGAGAACCGCAAAAAAGACTTTTTTTTCAGCGAGCCCTATGGGGAAAACCAGATCAAGTTTATCAAGCGTAAGGGGAATTCCTTCGAGTTCGAAAATCTGGA
>DAIPKP010000071.1:0-8942 GCA_036769705.1 Synergistaceae bacterium | reverse complement strand
GAAACGAGGCCGGAACTTCATCCTGAGGGTTCCGGCCTCGTTTCTTCTATACGTATCCACATATATGCGACACGTTTTCCCCTATCCCCGGGGCTTGAAGCCGGTCTCCCGGGAGAGCTGCTCAAAAAGCTCCTTTTCTCTCGAAGAGAGATGCCGGGGAATGGCTATTTCGGTTTTTACGAAAACATGCCCCCGCTCCCCCTTGCGCCGGGGCAGCCCCTTGTGCTTGAGCCGGAAAACCTGGCCTCCCTGGGTTCCCGGAGGGATGGTCATTACCACGTCCCCTTCCAGAGTAGGCACGGTAATCTTGGCACCCAGGGCAGCTTCCCAGGGAGCGATTTTAAGAAGGATATGCAAATCCCGTCCTTCGGGTTTGAAAACAGGATCCGGAAGAAGATGGATTCGGAGATAGAGATCCCCCGCCTCGCCGCCCCCTACGGGAGCGGCCCCTTTGCCGGAAAGGCGCACCTTGGATCCTTCGGCGACTCCCGGAGGGATCCTTACGTTGAGATTACGCCGCCGGCCGTTGCCTTCGTCGAGGGTAAGCTTTCGGGTAGTTCCTTCCGCAGCCTCGCGAAGAGTGATTTCCAGGGCAAATTCCTGGCTCGGAGGCTTGGGTCTCTCGCCGGAAGCGCCGTAGAAAGGAGCCCCCGAAGGACCGCCAAAACCTCCCATACCGCCGAAAAACATGTTGAAAAAATCGCTGAAGCCGCCGCCGAAGGGGCCCCCGGAGGAGCCGAAATCGAACCCCCCTCCATCCCGGGAAACGTGTTCCCATCCCGGAGGAGGATTGACGGATTCTCCCTCCTGCCAGCGAGAACCGAGTTCATCGTATTTTGCCCGTTTTTCCGGGTCTTTCAAAACCTCGTAAGCTTCGTTAATTTCCAGATAACGGCCTTCCGCTTCGGCGCTTTTGTTGATATCCGGATGATATTTCCGGGCCAGCTTGCGATAGGCCTTGCGAATCTCCTCGGAGGAAGCGCCGCGCTCCACTCCAAGAATGGCATAGTAATCCTTGTAATCGATTCCCATGGGACTCCACCTCTTTTCATCTTCGCAAAAAACGAAGAGAAAGCTTTTGACCTTTTATGACCTTAATAGAATACGCTTCTTTCGAAAAAGTTTCAAACAAAATCGACTCGGGAAAAGTGCGTTCTCTATAGATTAGAGGCAAAAGAGACCTTTTTCAGGGGATAAAAGCTTTTTTTCTTGGAAAAACTCTTTTTTTCTTCTCCTCCCGAAAAAACCACAAAAGCACATCCGGCACGAAGATCGCGCCGGATGTGCCACTGCATTATTCTTCAAAAGCCTGGGATTTTCCGGGAGAGAAACTCCGAAGATGTCGGAAGTCGGCTTCGATTTAAAACGTTGCTTCCCGCAATTCTGCCCTATTGAGCTTGCTCCAGCGTGGTGGCAAGTACGTACATGGCTCCGCTTCCCACGGAAGAACGGATCTCCCCGGTAAGACGAATGAGGGTTCCCTCTTGTTGCTGCTGAATCCAGTCCTTGAGCTCCTGGTCGAAAGCCCGGACGACAATATAATCGCACCGCGAATTGCCCCGCACATCTACGCTATCCTGGCGGAGGGAAAAGCGATAATAGCGCCCACCCCGGTTTTCGTCGTACTGCTTTCCCTTTACGAAATGAAGAACCCCCACAAGCTCCACAGTATTGACATGTTCTGCCGCCATGCATGCATCCCCTTTCTCCTTATGGTACGTCATCACGTACCCTAGGCTCCCTTTGTGTGTTCAGCCCCTGCCAGCAATAGCATGCGGGGACTCTCCCCTGCTTCCGTTCAAGCCGTATCAATGCACCGTCTTTTCGCGAACAGGATCTCGCGGTTCACCAGCCGAGCATTCCCATCCAATGAAGGTTCTCTCTCTCTCCCAGAGAGGTAACGTACGCAAGGTCTTGCTGAGGTACTTCAAAACGATTCTGCTGCCGTTGCTGCCGCAAGGTATGGCGGCTCCGCTGCAGAGCTTCTCCCATGGTTTCCGCGTCTCCCAGCGCCACCTGGTACCACATGAGGCCGGTCCAGAGGAAGAGATATTTCGGCGCATCCCCTTTCCAAAAGACGAGAAGCTTCTCCCCGGCCCAGTAAGCCATACGGTCCGAGTTCCAGGGGATATTCCCAAAAAAGGCATATTTTTCGGAGCTTCCCTCAAGGGCGGAGGAAGATTCGATCTTTTTCTGAAGCGGCGGGGCTTCCTCGAAGGCTTTCGGATGTCGGGATTCCCCTTGGGCAAAGCCCCGTTCCCAATGGAAGAGGAGCTCGATCTCCTGCTCGCTCAGGGCACCCCGGCGCAAAGCCTGGAGCAGTTCTCCCGCTCCCCGGGATTCAAGCCGTTGGGCGGTGCGGGCCCTCTGTTCCGCCTCCCGCCGGCGTCCCTGCTGCAGAGAGAGAGATTCTTCGCGGTGGGCAACCACATCCATAAGATTGAGCATAGCCTCCCGCCGAAGATCCATGGCTCGGGCATAGAGTTCCCGGGCGGCGATAAAATTCCCCCGGATCTCCGGAGAAAGCTCCGAAGGGATCGATTCGTTCCGAAGTTTCCAGGAAGCTTCGAGAAGCTCTTCCCGGAGTTCCGAGAGCCGGGAACCGAGTTTTTCGGAGCCGTACTCCCGGTAGAGGTAGGAGTCGAAAGCCTGAAGCGCATCCTCCCAGAGAGTTTTTCCCCGGAGAATACGCTGTTCCATGGCAAGAGAAAGAGTTACGAGTTTTTCCTGGGAGGAGGAAAAACGATAGGGCCGAAGCCAGTAAGTTTGAGGAAGGCCCTCCCGCTCTCCCCGAAGGAGCACCGAAAAGCCTTGCTGCATCTGCCGGGAAAGGAAGGCAAGAACTCCCTCGGGAGAGGGGTCCGCTTCGGCGGGAGGAAAGACATAATCCCCCACCCGAAGGCCACTCCTATCCGCAGGGGAACCGTAGAGAACCGAAATTACCGGAAACGCTCCTCGAGAATCCGCATACTCCAGGGAGAAACCCAGCCGGAACTCCGGCTTTTGCAAGGCCTCCCGGGAGTTACAGACTTCCGGCAAAAAGAGACCTCCCAGAACGAGGCCCAGAAGAAGCAGAAACGAGAGGGACCTGCGGCAGCTTACCACGGCACCACCCCCACCCAGGCATATCCCCAGGAGATGGCGGTACTCGCAAGAATGGCGCTGTCCCAATCACTCCAGGAGAAGGTATTTCGGTTCGCCAGCTTTACGAGATCGTACCGTCCCCGACGCAAGGCATCTCCCATGGATTCGCTATTCCGGACTTCCAGGTTGTACCAATCTCTGCCGGTCCAGATATAGAGCATGGAGGGGTTCTCTCCCTTCCATCCCACGGGAAGCGAAAGGGTACCGAGCACTCCCATGCGATCCACCACATCTTTCCGGGAAGCCATATCCAGGAACATGGGATCTCCCATCCAGGAAGGTACGCTCCGGGGAGCGGGAGCCTGGGCAGGAATGCCTCCTGCGGCAGGCAAAGATATTCCTTCTTCCCGGGGAAAGACGAAAGGAGGCGCCAGAGGAGCCAGACCAAGGCGAAGAGGAGAGACGGAGCCCACCACAAAACCCGTGACATAGCAACGTTCCGGCTTTTGGGGGTTCGGAGCGTAACCGAAAACCCAAAGGCCGTTGGGAAGCTGTACTACGGGAAATCCTTCGAGAGTGAGATACCAGGGGGACGGGAGAAAGGAAGGGCGGTATACGTAAAAAGAGAATTTCTGTTGCAGTGTTTGATGAGCCACCTCAAAGGAGGGGAGGGAGAGCGTTCCAACCGGAAGATTCTGCGCGGGCAATTCCGCAGCTTCTCCCTCCGAAAAAGCTCCGCTCCACGCCGCAAACGCAAGAAGACACATGGCAATAAACCGTCGCATAGGCACCACTCCCTTTCTGCAAATGGACATCACCGAAAATGTGTTCGTATCCTTCTGTATCATATCACAAGGGCCCCCGAAAAGGCACGGTTTCTTCCTTAACTCCCGGAGATTAGCGGCAAGGCATTCTTTTCCGTCTTTCTTTCCGTAATAGAGGGGGTTTGCGGAGAAAGCAAAAGAAGGATCAACAGAAGAGTTCCTCCGAAGACGCTTCCGCTTCGTTCCGGCGAATCCATTCCGCCATTCCCTTCACGGAGTTTCGCAGAAAGTTTCGCTCCCGCTCCGCCAGATCCCGGGGCAGAGCCGCCACTCCCCAGAGAAGGGGATCCTCCCGCAGCAACTCCTCCCGGAGGGTATCGAGAAAGATTTCGTAGTTCCAGGAAGAATCGCAGGAGAGAGCATCCCTCCAGAGAAAGCCCTCCTCCCGGAGCCTCTCCGTTATGTAATCCCGCCAGAAATACATCTGTTTGCCATGGAGTTCCAGCATGACGCGAGGCTCCCGGCTCATGCCGCAGTGACCGTAACAGAGAATGGTGCTCTCCAGGGATTTCATGATGGCGAGAGAGTCCATATATTCGGAAAAGAAAAATTTGTGGGGCGTTCCCGGTCGGAGATAGGGATGCCCGGAGTCGTTTTTCCCCAGGGCGGCATGGTACATCCCTGCGGCATCCCCGGTGAAGAGAATTTTTTCTCCGGGAAAACCCCGGTAGAGAAAGGCCGCATGATACGGAGCATGCCCGGGAGTGAGGATTCCCTCGAGATTTTCCGGCAGAATCTCTTTTTCGGAAAACATACGCTCCTTCTCCAGGGGCCGGGGAAATCCGTAGGCCTCTCCGAGAGAGCCCAGGGTTTTTCGGCTGGCGTGAGCGAGAATTTCGGGGCGCGCAAGAAAGGTGCCTCCTCCCGGAGGAACCCAGATCCGGGCTTTCGGAAAGAGCTCTCCCAGGTGCCCCGCTCCTCCCGCATGGTCCAGGTGGATATGGGTGAGAAGAATCCAGTCCGGATCGGGAAGATGCAAACGCGAAAACTCCGCCGCCAGTTTTTCCGCCACCGCCGCGGGCCCCGGATCTACAAGAAAGCAAAAACCCCGGGATTCCGTTATGACCCAGGGAGAGAGATAGCTCCGGATACCCCGGAACTGCATGGGAAGATCCAGATGATAGAGGCTTTTTCCGGAAGTTGCACAGTGCAGAATGCGTTCTTTCGGCTGTTCCATGGAGAAGAAAATCCCGCCTTTCTGAAATGCCCTGTTTACGATGTTTCGGCCTTTACAATTTTTCCGAGATGGTGCGAGGGGCCAAATGCCCCTTCAAGGCCCGGCGGTAACGATGAACCCGGTTTATATAGGCCCGTACGAAGGTTCCGAGGTAGCGTTTCAGGGTTTCCTCCTCGCTTCCGGTGGCCCGAAGATACCGGGAGAGAAGGAGCACCCCCGCGGCGACTCCGAGATCGGGGTCGTGAAGAGCTTTTCCATGAGAGATTCCGTTGGCTCTCATGAGCCGATCATGAACGGACCACATGACCTGCATCACCCCCGCCGCTCCGTAGGGACTTTGGGCCCGGGGATCGAAATGGCTCTCCACGTGCCCCACCGCCACCGCGAAATCCAGAGGGGTACCGTATTTCTTGCAGTAATGCACGAAGGCCGCCGCCTCCCGCCAGATTACGGAAGGAGAAAGCCCCGGATTATATTTGCGGATGTAACGAACTACCAGAGCCACCCGGCGTTGTTCTTCCGGCTCCATTTCGGGAACCCGCAGCAATCCCCAGGCACGGTAACGATTGCCCCATAGATAGAGATCCCTGACGGAAAGCCCCTGCCGGGAAAGCTCTTCTTCCAGGAGCTTCGCCACCGGAAGAATAACCTCGGGAACCTGTACGAGGGTAGGATCCCGGGAAGGAGGGGAAGCGAAAAAACTACGGCCCGCCCCCCAGAGCAAAAGTGCCCCCAGAAAGAGAAGCCCCAGATTGCGGCATCCTCTTCGAGACAGCTGTGTCCGAACACGTGGTGTACTCTTACGTTCTCTCATACTCTTTTGCACGCTCCTTCGGGATACGTGGATTCTTTTAGGGAGAATATAGTATACCCCAGCAGGGAAAAAATAAAAACGGCAAAGGGTAACGATCTCCTTCGCCGTTTTGTCGAGATTTTTCATCTCCGAAATTGCATGGAAATCCCTGGAAAATATCGAAACCGCTATGTTTCGAGGCCTTTCCGGTTTTCCTCCCCCGGAAGCCAGAGCGTAAAGGAAGAACCCTCTTCCACGTCGTCCAGGAGTACGCTTCCGCCGTGAAGCTCCACCATACGCCGCACGATGGCGAGCCCCAGGCCGTACCCCCCCTTGCCCCACTCGTTTCGGGAACGGCTGGCATCTCCCCGCTGAAAACGCTCGAAGATACGCTCTCTCAGGCGGGGAGGCACTCCCACGCCGTTATCTTTTACCGAAAAAGCCCACCGGCCTTCTCGAAAGTTCAGGGAAACCCGAACGACCCCGCCGGAGTTGGCTCCGTACCGTTCCCGGGTGTATTTCACCGCATTTTCCAGGAGGTTCCCCAGGGAGCGGAGCAATCCCTCCCGCCATCCCAGAAAAGGAGCCTCTTCGGGAAGTTCGAGTTCCCATTCCATAAGTTCCGCCTGGGGAAGAATCTGAGCTCCTCTTACGGCAATCCGGGCAATTTCCGCAAGATCCAGCTCTTCCCTGATCTGGGGAGCCAGATTTTTTTCCGCCTCCAGCCGGGAGAGAAAGAGCAGATCATCCACAAGCTCCGTCATCCGAACCTGCTGATCCAGAATCCGCTGCAGGTAGAGGCGATCCTCCGGAGGAGCCTTTTCGTAGAGAAGTTCCGCCGCCGCCCGTATTATCGTGAGAGGAGTCTGAAACTCGTGCCCCGCATCCGCCACGAAGGCCTTGCGGGCCTCCTCCAGGCGATACTGTTCGGTAACGTCCTGAAAAACCGCCACCGCTCCACAGGAAGCGGGAGCACCGCACACCATAATGCGGCTCCGCTCCTCATCTCTCAACGTAACGCTCTGACAGCCCGCCTCGCCGCGAAGAGCCTTTTCCACGCACTCCACCATATCGGGATCCCGAAGAAGCCCCTGAAAGGGATCTCCCTCTCGCGGTTCCCGCCGAAGAAGCAATGAGAGAGGAGGATTGGAGTAGCGCACCTCTCCGTCCCTGTTTACCACCAGCACTCCCACGGGAAGGGAGTTCAGAATGAGCCGCAGCCAGGTCCGCTCCTCTTTGAGAATTTCCTCCGCCAGAAGGCGTTTCTCCAGAAATTCCCGCAACGCTCCCGCGAGGTTTTCCACTTCCTCGGTGAGTCCTAGCCTTCCCGGAGATAAGGCCGGAGCCTTTCCCTCCCGGGCAAATCGAGCGAGATCCGCCAGGGGGCGTACCAGGAGACGCCCTGCCACGGCTCCTCCCGCAAGGGTCAGAATGCCCGCGGCAAGAAGGGCCCAGAAGAGGGATTTTCTCGCAGCCTCCACGACCTTTTCCATCTGAGCCTGGGAGTAGGAAAGCCGCAATACGTAAGGCTCTCCCTGCCAGGAAATTTTCCGGGCATAGTAGAGCATTTCCGTATTCAACGAACGGCTGTAACGGCCGGAGACGCCCTGGCCGGAGCGGAAGGCTTCGGCTATTTCGGGGCGGTTTCCGTGGTTGTCCAGGGTTTCCGGAGATGCCTCGGAATCCCCCAGGACCTCTCCGGTTCGGTCCACCAGGGTTACCCGGCAGCCGGACCGTTCTCCCAGCCGGGAGATCTCCTTTTGCAGATCCTCCCGGGGAAGACGTTCGAAGAGAAGCGCCGCGGTATCCACCAACATGGAAAGATCCTCCCGGGCCACCTGGGCGGTTCGATCCTCCAGGGCCCGGTTCTGAAAGAAAAGGGCCAGTAACACCAGGAGCAGAATGCTCGATCCCATGAGAAGAACGATACGCCCGCGCAGGGTCTTCACTTTTTTTCCCTCCATTCGAGGCAGTATCCTCTTCCTCGGATAGTATGCACCAGAAGAGGATGTTCCGGATCCTCCTCCACTTTGCGGCGAAGCCGGGAGATATGCACGTCCACGGTACGGGAATCCCCTCCGTAATACCCCCATACTTTATAGAGGAGCTCCTCCCGGAGCACCACCTTTCCCCGGCGCAGAACAAGCTCCTCCAGAAGGCGGTATTCCGTGGGGCTCAAATCGAGAACCTCCCCCTCCAGGCGAAACATCCCCGCCCCCACATCCCACTCCAGGGGCCCTTCGACAATGTGTTTTTCCTCGGGAGCTTTCCGGGCGGTACGCCGGAGCAGCGCCTTCACCCGAGCCATGAGCTCGTTCATGGAAAAAGGCTTTTTCATGTAATCGTCCGCTCCCAGCTCCAGCCCCGCCACCACGTCCCGCTCGTCCCGACGGGCGGTGAGCATGAGGATAGGAACGTCCCGGGTCTTCCGGTACTGCCGTATCCTGCGGCAGATCTCCCATCCATCCATGCCGGGAAGCATGAGATCCAACACGATAAGATCCGGCACCAGGGTTTCCGCCATATCCAGGGCGGTATCTCCGTCCCGGGCCCGTTCCACCAAATAGCCGTGACGCCGAAGCCCTTCGGCGATAAGGTCCGCAATGGTGGCTTCATCCTCCACCACGAGAATCCGCTCATCCGGCACGAAACATCACTCCAAACCCTCGGCACCGGGTTTTTCCGATTTGGGACGCCGGTGCTGGGAAGCCCGTTCCACCTTCCCCGAAACCATATAGATGATACGCTCCGCCAGATTGGTAGCATGATCTCCCGCCCGTTCCAAGGTGCGGGAAACCGTGAGGAGCTCCGTAGCGGGACGGATCATCCGAGGAGTCTCCAGCATAAGCACCAAGAGCTCCCGGAAGACTTGGTGCTCCAGATCGTCCATGTAATCGTCCATACGGCAGACCTCCCGGGCTACCTGGGTATCCCGATCGAGAAAAGCTCCCAGGGCGGCATCCACCATCTTCTTGAGATGCGATGCCATGGAGGGGATATCGATAAGAGGTTTTACCAACCCCTCTTCGGCGAGGCGGACCGCAGATTTAGCCACGGTTACCCC
>DAIPKP010000070.1:0-13466 GCA_036769705.1 Synergistaceae bacterium | reverse complement strand
TGGATGTTTCCTCAACAAAACCTTTGCGGTATGTCGGCTTTCGGAGAAGGGAGCAAGTTCCTATTTCCCCACGCAGAATTTGCCAAAGATTTCGTCCAGAAGAAGATCGTCCCATTCCTTTCCGAGGATTTTTTGAAGCGAAGAAAGGGCCAGGGAAAGGGATGATGCCGCTACATCGAGCTCCCCCGAAGCCTGGAGAGCCTGGAGGGTATCCTGAAGATGCTCCATGTAAAGATCCATTTCTTCCAGTTGCCTGCCCGTGGAATAAAGGGATTCGGAGAGAAGGCTTTCCTGTACTACGGAGTTTACGATGCAATTCTTGATTTCTTCGATTCCCTTTCTTTGGAGAGAGCTTACCAGGAGAGGAGAAGTGCTCCAGAGGTGGTGATCTCGAAAATCTTTGGGGAGGTTTTCCAATTTGGGCTGACGCAGATCTGATTTGGATATTACGGGAATGCATACCGATCCGGAGAGAGATTCGAGGAGTTCCAGGAGATAGGGATCTTCCGGATTTTTTTCGCTCCCGTCGAAGAGCGCCAGAATGACGTTGGAGGCACGTATTTTCTCTTGGGCGAGCGAGATGCCGAGCTTTTCGATGAGATCCTCCGTATGGCGCAGTCCCGCCACATCGTGAAGAAAGCATGTTATGCCGCGGTGTACGAAGGAGTCCGTTACCACGTCCCGGGTGGTGCCGGGAATATGGGTTACGATGGCTCGATCCTTTCCCAAAAGAGCGTTGAAAAGAGAGGATTTCCCTGCATTGGGTTTTCCTGCCAGAACGACATGAATTCCCTGGTTGAGGAGAAACCCCGAAAAAAAACGTTCCCGAATCTGTCGTGCTTCCTCCGAAAGTTTCCGTATTCTTTTGAGGAGCTCCTTGTTGGAGGCGGCATCGTATTCCTCATCGGGAAAGTCGAGGATGACCTGAATTTCCGCAAGAAGAGAGAGCGTTTGCGAGAGAAGGGGCTGAAGCTGTTTTTCCGTTTCTCCCTGAATGCTTCGTGAGGCGGCGTACATCCCCCGGGAAGTTCGGGATGTGATCATTCCGAAGATAGCTTCCGCCTGGGGAAGGCTTATTTTTCCGTTGATAAAGGCACGCCGGGTAAATTCTCCGGGATCAGCCATGCGGGCTCCGGAAAGGCAGAGGTTCTCGATAATCGTTTGAGCCGCAGCATATCCTCCATGGGCGTGGATTTCTGCCACATCTTCCCCGGTATAGCTTCGAGGAGCGGGAAAACGGACTCCCAGAACGCGATCCGCAATTTCCCCTGAAGAGGTTACGAAGTTTGCCAGCACCATGGTGCGGGGAGGAAAAGAAAGTTTTTCTCCCGGGCGGCTCGATTGGAGATGTTTGTAAAGAAGAGGGAAGGCGGAACTCCCCGAAATGCGTATGATGGAAATTCCGCCTTCTCCTGAAGGAGTTGCTATGGCCGTGATGGTATCGTTCATGGGGTACATCAGCTCCAAGTGAAAATACCCGAATTTGAGGATCTTTTAGAGAAGTTCCTTCATGGCCGTGCCAAGGCGGGAACATCCCTCTTCGATCTGTTCGGGGGAAGCAAAAGTGTAACACATTCTGAACTGATGCTCTCCTCCATCTTCCAGGGGATAGAAGGGCTTTCCCTTTACGAAAGCGACTTTCTTTTCGATGGCCTTGTCGAAAAGTGCGTCCACGGGGATATTCGGTGTGGAAAGCCAGTAGAAAAAACCACCTTCCGGGGTGACATAAGAGACCTGGTCTTTGGGAAGATAGGTCCGAAAAGCCTGTTCCATGGCATCCCGTTTTTTGCGGTAATGGGCGATGATTTTGGGAAGAAAGGAATCAAGATAGCCCCGTCTGCAGTATTCGTATACCAGGGCCTGGGTAACCACGCTGGAGCATACATCCGTACCCTGCTTGAAGACCGTCATTTTCCGGATAATATCTTCGGGCCCCACACACCAGGCGATTCGCGTTCCCGGGGCGAGGATTTTGGAGAAACTTCCCGCATAGATGGTTCCCTCGTTTTGATCCAGGGAATAGAGAGAGGGAAGATGATCGCCGTCGAAGCGTACGAATCCGTAGGGATCGTCTTCGAGAATGGGAACGCCGTATTGCTTGGATATTTCGAGAAGTCTTTTGCGGCGCTCCAGAGAAAGAGTGCACCCCAAGGGGTTGTGAAAGTTTACGATACAGTATATGTAACGGACCTTTCGGCCTTCCTTGAGGGCTCCTTCGATGAGTTGCGGCAAATCTTCCACCAGCATTCCCTTTTCGTCACAGCTCACGGGAAGAAAATGGGCTCCATGATTGTGCATGTTGAGAGTGGATCCGAGAAAGGTGGGGTTTTCAACGATAATGGCGTCATTTTCGTTGATGGTGGCCCAGTTGAGAAGATCTATTACCTGGGTGGAGCCAGTGGTGATAAGAAGTTCTTCCATTTTTGGAGTTCTTCCGAGGCGCGGAGCAAGCCAGGTAGCGAGAAACTCCTTGAGAGGAGCGTATCCTTCGGTGGTGCCGTACTGAAGCACATCACGCCCCTCTTTTTCGAGGATGCTAGCACACTGGTAGAATTCCTCTACCGGGAAGATGGCGGGATCCGGCATTCCCCCGGCAAAAGAAATCATGCCGGGCTGGCGGATGACGTGAAGCATTTCTCGAATGGGCGAGGGTTGTAACGCTTGGGACGCATTGCTGAAACACTCTTTCCAGAGACTCATCTTTTCCTCCTTGACACGGTGTCTCCCCGGAATAGAGATCTTCTTCCCGGGGAGTTCTCGAGAAACTTTTTATCGTAGGGATGCGCGGTTATTTTCGAAGATCCTCGATGGCCTGGGCGAGGCGCTTGGATCCTTCCACAAAATCCGCGCTTTCCGCAAAGGTATAGCAGGTGCGCAAATATTCTTTTCCTCCTCCGTTGGGGAAGAAGGATTCTCCGATAACGAAGGCCACTCCCCGTTCCACGGCTTTGTAGAAAACCTCTTTCGTATCCATGCCGGGGAGGCGTATCCAGTAGAAGAACCCCCCCTGGGGAATTTCATATTCCGCATTCTCCGGAAGATATTCCCGGAAAGCTTCCTTCATGCCATCTCGTTTTTTGCGGTAGTGGTCGATGATTTTTGGGAGGAAGGAATCCAGGAGCCCAAGGCGGCAATATTCGTAGACCAACGCCTGGGAAACCACGCTGGTGCAGAGATCGCTCCCCTGTTTGATCATCACCATTTTCTTGATGACGTCCTTGGGGGCTACCACCCAGGCTACCCGGGTGCCCGGAGCCAGTATCTTGGAGAAGGAACAGGCATAGAGTACGAGGCCGTCTTTATCCAGGGAGAAAATGGTAGGTTCGTGTTCTCCCTCGAAACGAAGATGTCCATAGGGATCGTCTTCGAAAATGGGAATGCCGTACTTTTTGGCTACTTCCAGGAGCTGAAGTCGTCGTTCCTTACTGAGAGTGCTTCCCGAGGGGTTCTGAAAGTTGACGATGGAGTAGATGAACTTGATTCTTTTCCCCTCTTTTTGGGCTTTTTCGATGATTGCCGGCATTTCGCTTACCATCATTCCCTTTTCGTCACAGGGAACGGAGATAAAGGTGGCGTTCCGGTTTCGGAGCGCATGAAGTGCCCCGGGATACGAAGGAGCCTCGAGAAGCACCGCATCTCCCGGATCCAACATAACTGCGGCGAAAAGATCCATAACTTGCTGGGATCCCGTGGTGATAAGCATTTCTTCGGGTTCTGTAACCCGACCCATCCGGGGAGCCATCCACCGGGCGAGAAAATCCTTGAGGGGTTCATAGCCATCGGTGGCTCCGTACTGAAGAACCGATTTGCCCTCTTTTTCGAGGATGGATGTGGCTTGGAGAAATTCCTTTACCGGAAAAACCTGGGGATCCGGCATGCCTCCGGCGAAAGAAATCATGCCGGGTTTTTTGGTAAGCTTGAGAAGCTCCCGTATGGGGGAAGGCTTGAGATCATTGCCTATCTGGGAGTAGAGATTGTTCCATGTTTCTGACACAAGAACCCCTCCTTGCAAAATATGGATATTTGCGTCATTATATCATTCAGAACAAGAGAAAATCAGAGGGTTCTCTTCTTTTCTCCATAGAGGAAATTTTCGAATTTTCGCAAGGGAGAGTTTGTGAAATGAATGCACAAGCCATGATGTGGCCGGGGTACGAAAAGGTTTTCCCCCAGGATTTTCAGGAAAAACAAAAACGGAAGGGCATCTCCTCGGAGAAAGTTCCCATTGCCGGTCCGGATGGCCTTTCTTTTGCCCGGGTTCTTCTTGGTAGAGAGTTCTGGCGAGAACGAGAAGAGGAGAAAAAAGAAATCCCCCCGGAAGTTGCGATTTCCGAAAAAAGGGGAGCCTCCCTTTTTTTGTTCGAATATGAGCGTTTTCTGGATGAGACCGCCGAAACCCGGGAAGGAATATTGCGGTTCTGTGGAGAGTGGTCGGTCCGTTTTTTGGAGGCCAGAGGGACCTACTGAATTGCCGTGAAAATTTTCACGTTTCGGGTTTTCGTGTTCGATTTGAAGAAATCAGCATTTTTTTCTTGACCTTCTTTAAGGATCGTGATATATAAGTCCTTAAAATTTTACCTTGCTGAAGAAGGAACGGGATATTTATGAAGCGGTATAACAACATAGATTATGGTTTCGGAGGCGGTTCTTGTTCTTCCTCTTCTTCCTGGAGGAGGAAAGAATTTGTTGTTGCTGCCGGGCCGTAAAAATTTGTTGTTATCCGTAAAGGAAGAAGTATAACGACGAGGGGACCGGAATAAAATCCGGTCCCCTCGCTTGTTATGGCGAGGTAGACGAAAAGGGGGAAGACCTATGTACCGTGTTCTCGTAACGGAGCCCATTCACGAAGAGGGCCTCGACATTTTGAAAAAAGATGGATCCTTGTCGCTGGAAGAAAAAATCGGGCTTTCAAGAAAAGATCTTCTGGATATCGTGGGGGAGTATGAAGGCATGCTGACCCGCAGCGGCACAGCGGTAGATAAAGATCTTCTTGACAGAGCAAAAAATTTACGCGTTCTCTGCCGGGCCGGGGTGGGGGTGGACAATATCGATCTCCTCGAGGCGAGCCGTCGGGGCATTGTGGTGATCAACGCTCCCACGGGAAACACCTTGGCGGCGGCGGAACTTACCATGGCGAATATTCTCGGCTTGTTACGGCATGTTCCCCGGGCCTGTGAATCCGTGTTTCAAGGCAAGTGGGAGCGGAAGCGCTTTATGGGCATGCAGCTGGAGGGAAAAAGCCTTCTTATCATAGGTCTCGGGCGTATCGGAGGAACTGTGGCCAAAAGAGCCCGGGCTTTCGGGATGGAGCTTTACGCTTACGATCCCTATATCTCGCTGAAGAAAGCGGAAAGCCTGGGAGTGACCCTGTGTGAAGATTTGCAGGGAGCTCTCTCTCTTGCGGATGTGGTGACTCTGCACGTTCCTCTCACGGAAGAAACCCGGGGAATGATGAATGAAAACAATCTTCGGGCCATGAAAAACGGCAGTTTTCTGATAAACTGTGCTCGGGGAAGCCTTGTGGATGAGGAGGCTCTCGCGGAGGCCCTCCGGTCGGGACGTATCGAAGGGGCTGCTTTTGATGTCTACAGCTTGGAGCCCCTGCAGGAAGGGCATCCTCTTATGGCTTTAGATATCCGGGAGAAGCTGGTGCTTACGCCTCATATCGGGGCAAATACCCGGGAAGGGCAGTCCGCGGTGGCGAGAATTGCCGCTAAAAACCTTGCGGCGGCTCTCAAAGGAGAGCCCTATGAACATGCGGTAAATCTTCCCTTTATGGAATGCCAGCTTTCGAAAACCAAAAAGACCTTTCTCTCCCTTTCCCGGAAACTCGGTAATTTGGGAGCACAGCTTCTTTCCTCGGCTCCCGGAACGCTGCGTATTACCCTGAAAGGGGAGCTCTTTTTTCAGGAAGATCGCTACAACTTCGAAATCCCCTATAATTATTCTCCCTTCACCGTGGCGGGGCTGAAGGGGGTTCTCGAAGTGTATCACGGAGCGGATGTAAGCTATATGTCGGCTCCTCTTATTGCGGATGAGCGGGAAATGGAAGTTCAGGAATCCCGGGAAGAATCCTCCACCTACCGGAACATGGTGGTTTGCGAGATTCAGGGAGAAAAGGAAAAAATCTCTCTTGCGGGAACCGTGACGGAAGAAGGAAAACAGCGTATTGTCAACGTTAATGGTTACTGGGTGGAGTGTGTTCCCGAAGGAAGAATCCTTCTCTTTCAAAACCACGATCGGCCGG
Source organism: Synergistaceae bacterium (assembly GCA_036769705.1). Classification (GTDB taxonomy): domain Bacteria; phylum Synergistota; class Synergistia; order Synergistales; family Aminiphilaceae; genus DAIPKP01. The sequence continues at coordinate 7,219 of DAIPKP010000070.1, read as the reverse complement.
GGGTTATCGGTCGGGTGGGAAGTCTTTTGGGAGAGCGGGGAATCAACATTGCCAACTTTGCCTTGGGCCGGAAAAACGGCAGTGGTCTCGCCATCGGCATGATGCAGATCGACCAGGAAGTGCCCCGGGAAGTTCTTCAGACCCTTATGGAGGGAGGGGACTTCCTCTGGGCGGTGGATGTACATATCGCGGAAAATTTATAAGCCTTTTACGTAACGAAACGGGGTGCAGAGTGTATGGATATGATTGCCATCGAGGCAATTCGAAATCTTTCAGAGGGAGATACTTTTGGATCCAAAGCTGCGGTATTGGAAGTTACTCAAAAGATGGGGAAAAACGCAAAACCCTATTGGGAAATGCGGCTTATGGATGCTACGGGAATACTCGATGCCAAGATATGGAGTAACGGAAAGTGGCACATACTTCGGGAGGGGGCCGGAGAAGATGCGGAAAACCGCTGGAAAGAGCAGGATCCCCTGGAGAACGATTTCGGCAGCCGCTGCAAGGGGAAAGCCCTGGGAATCATGGGAAGGGTGCAGTCCTACAAGGGGCAGAACCAGTATACCCTTTCTTCTCTCTTTCTTTTGGACGAAAAGGAATATCCCCTTTCCCAGTTTGTTCCTTCCTCTCCGGTACCTTTGCAAGATCTGGAAAGCCGCTTCCGAAGCCTCCTGGATTCCTGCGGGGAACCTATAAAGGGTTTTCTGGAACATGTCTTTTCCGGGGATCGGTGGGAACGCTTTCGAGATTGGCCTGCCGCAGTTTCCCATCATCATGCTTACGTTCACGGATTGCTGGAGCACACTCTCGGAGTGACCCAGAACGCCGTGGCCCTTGCGGAGACCTATGCGGCTCTGGGAGTATCCCTGGAACGGGATGCGGTGCTTGCGGGAGCGTTGCTTCATGATTTGGGAAAGCTCCAGGCCTACACCTTGACTCCTCTTCCGGAAATGACCGTGGCGGGAAATGTGCACGACCATATCGCCCTGGGATTTGCGGAACTTCAGCGTCTGGCGGAGGAGTACGGTCTCGAAGAGCGCGTGGCCCTGCACCTGGGACACATCCTGCTCAGCCATCACGGCAAGAAAGAATTTGGATCTCCCGTCATGCCTTCTACGGTGGAAGCTCTTATCGTGGCGGCTGCGGACAATCTGGATTTTCAGATTTTCTGTGGCCTCGATGCGGTGGAGAGCATGGCGGATCATGAAGAAATCACCGAATGGAACCGTGTCCTGGAGAGGCGTTTCTGGAAGTGGAAATAAACGGGAAAAAAGCTTCTTCGGGCAGGGACATTCTGATTACCGAAGATCATGCGGACCGGCGGGTGGATAGGATATGCCGCACCCTGTACAGGCATGTTCCCCTGGGAGCTATCATGCGTTCCATCCGAAAGGGAGAAGTTCGCTTAGACGGAAAACGTACTAAACCCGATGCTCGCCCTTCCCTGGGTCAAATTCTTCGGGTTCCCTGGGAGGAGGACGCTGAAAAGGTCATTTCACCGAAAGAATCTGACAAAAAGGGAAAGCCCCGCTCCTCCAAAGAAGTTTCTCTGCCGGTGCTTTATCAGGATGAAGATCTTCTCGTGGTGAACAAACCCTGGGGGCTTTTAAGTCAGCCGGATACAAAGGGAGGAGATAGCCTGATTACCAGGGTATGGGAGATGGTATCTCTCCGTCGGGATTTTCGGCCGGTACCGGTGCACCGGCTGGATAGGAACACTTCCGGGGTTCTTCTGGTAGCCTTGAAAGGCCCTCTATTGAGAGAGCTCCATTCCCTCTGGCAAGGAGAGGGGATCTCCAAAATATACCGGGTTATCGTGACGGGAAATCCCGGAGAAGAAGGGGATCTTCGGGAACCCCTTCGAAAGAGCGAAAAAGAGAACCGGGTGTACGTGGATTCCCGGAAGGGGGTTCCAGCCCATACTCGATATCGAAGGCTGGGATCTCATGGAAGATACAGCCTTTTGGAGGTAGAGCTTCTTACCGGACGTCCCCACCAAATCCGGGTACACCTGGCGCATAGAGGATGTCCCGTGGTGGGAGATTACAAATACGGCGATGAGAAGATAAACAGAAGTGTTCGGAAACAGGGGGTGTGCCGTCCTCTTCTGCATGCCTACAGCCTTGCTCTTCCGCCCATGGTTTCCCCTTGGGAGCTTCTTTCGGAACGCATTTTTACCTGTTCTCCTCCGGAGGATTTTGCGTACCTTTTCTCCGAGGATTTTGTTTGATACCCCCTTCTGGTATAATTAAAAAAGGGAACTAACGGATAAAGGAGGAAAAAGAGATGAGGAAAATCGAAATTTCCGAAAAAGCCCGACAGCATATGGAGAAACAGAGTGAGCAATTTCATTTGGTGCTTCGTCAAATAGGAGGGGGCTGAGCCGCTCGATACGCGGTGCTCGTAGAGCCCGGAAAGCCCGATAACGTTACGGATATGACGAGCCACGATCTGGAGGGAAAAACTCTCTGGGTACCTGATGAAATGTCCTTCGAGGAAGATCTGATCAAGATAGATCTTCATGGTTTGCTCCCCTGGAGCCGCCTTCTTCTGGTTTCTACCGCCAAGGTTCCAGAACAGGGCTGTTACTAGGGAAGTTCCAATTGTAAGCAGAAAAGTGGGGAATCCGGATTTGTTCCGGGTTCCCCACTTTTTTTATTCGGAAGTTCCGAAAAGAATGCCGTAGGGAAGAAAGCGTTCTTTGCCTCCGGAAGGCGAATTGATCAGCACTCCCTGCCACCAAAGGGCGGAGGAGCCCCCTCCGTCGAGGTTGAGTGCGGATTCCATTCCCAGGGCATACGCTATGCGCCGGGCTTCGGGGATGGTTACCCCCAGGCTGTGCCAGGAATTGCGGCCATCGATAACGATCCACCACAAATCCTTTCCGTCGAAACCCACCAGCGTTCGGGGATGTTTGTTCCCGGTAAAATTCGGTGGAAGCCCTTCGTTTTTTGTCCAGGCCTGGCGATCCTTGAAAAGCATGGGGCCTCCCTGAATTACCGCATCCATTCCTTGCATTTCCGGCTCTTCCCACTGCATGACGATTTCTGCGGGGGAGTGCATTGCAACCTCTCTCATGAGCTCTTCCCCCTTCCCTCGGGCAAGGCAGAGATATCCTCCCGGCGGAATGGGATGAACGCCGTTTCCGTAGGTGCGCCAAGCGAGTTTCCCCTCTCGGAATTGGGAGATAAGTCCTCTCTGGGTTATGCGGGCCCAGGGGCCGAGATGTGGCGTAACCAGCTCTATTCCCGATATGTTTGAAGGAGAGTTGATTTCGTTTATGGGAAAAATACCTTTTTCCGTGCGCAAATAGCTTTTGAAAGCCCCGCTCCCGAAAAAGGCTTCTCCCTTCATATTCCATCCCAGGGCGGATCTGTTTTTATACGTTTCGGAAAGGGGGAAGCCCCCTTGATAAAGAGTGCCGATGGGGGTGGACCCTGTAAAATATCCTCCGTTTATGCCTCCTTCGGCTTTGGAAATCTCGGCAATTCTGGAAAGAGGGAGTTTCGGTTCTCCCAGAGAAGCTGCAAAAACGATTTGTGGTTGAAGCTGTTGAGGGTTCCCTTTGATGGCGCACCAGAAAAGAGCTCCTCCGGAGCCTCCGGAAAAGGGAACGATGGTGGGGCTGTATTGCAGAGAAAGCCGCAAGAGAGTCCCCCAGGCCTTGTAGTAATGTGCGTATGGTCCGAGACGGAGCGTGTAGCCGAATCCTTCGGGAAGGATGGAGACGTTTATGCCCTCCTTTTTCAGGCGCTGTGCCAAATTGTGCGCTTCCTCCCGAGAGACGATCCCCAAAACCTGAATACCCCAGGATGAGGGAGGATACCCCAGATTTTCCCGATGTACGAGAAGGGTGCCGGAGTTTCCCTGAAAGGATTCTTCCCATATCAGGCGGGTTTTGCGGCACTCCTGAAGCCACCTTCCTAGAGAAGCGAGGTCTTGGGAGGAGCAATCCGCTTCCGGAGCCTCCAAAAAAAGAGATGGAGGAGGTAGGTTTATCCGGGAAGCGATGTGCAGGAAGGCCTCCAGATGAAGAGGAAGGCGGGAAGAGAAATTTTTTCCCTTCAAGGCCTGAACGATTTGCCCTTCTTTCTGCCATCCCATGGCCCAGAAAGCGAATCCGAGAGCTTCTGCCCGGGTAGCTTCGATATCCGGATGGAAATGGCTGCCCGGAAGGAGAATCCCCAAGGCTGAGGCGGTTTCTATGGCCTGAGCGTGGGGATGGCCGGGAGGAACATCGGAAAAACGGTTCGTCCCCTTCCAGGGAGGAAGATTCAGAGATTGAATAACTTCGGTTATGACGGCTCCCCGGCTGACCGCCTCTCCGGAAAGAGGGAAAAGAAAACAGGAAAAACTGCAAAAAAACAGAAGCAGTAGTGCCTCCAATGCTTTAGAGAAGCTTTTTTCTGTATTTTTAACGCAGCACTGAAAATTTTTTTTTCTTGGCATTATGCAAGCACCTCAAAAGTGGATTAGGGAACGCAGAGAAGGATACCAAAATTTTCCTTCCGCTCAAAATCGATTATATCCCTGCAAGAAGAGTAGAGAGGATTTGCAAGAACTTCCTTGACAATACCGGGTAGGCCCTGTACAATTTTCGACGCTGTGGGTGGTTAGTTCAGAGGAAGAACGCTTCCTTGACGCGGAAGAGGTCATAGGTTCGAGTCCTATACCACCCACCATTGAAAACACCGGGGTTTCGGCAAAGAGTCGAAACCCCTTTTTCTTATCCAGACACCCAATAGACACCCATCAGGAACTCCCATATACAAGCAAAAAGTTATAGGCCAATATGGCCCCGTAAATCATCCCCACCACGATGCCCATACAATTTGAACAAAGTTTTATCCCCTCCTTTTTTCTATCACCATCACCACAGGCGAATCTTTCGGAAGGGAATCCTCGGCAAGCAAAAAAGATTATCCGGAAAGAATTAAGAAAACTTGGAAATATCTCGAAAAAATAAAAGCCAAGATCCTACCCGTTCCCTGAAAGGGATTGTAGGATCTTGGCTTTTTCGTAAGTCCCTGGAGTTACAGGTGTTGTGGATAACTTTTTCCGAAGCCGAAAAAATGTGTTGCGCTTAATAAAGCCAAGCGTTTGGGGAGAAAATGTCTCCCAGGCGAAAAATCTTCGGGCTCCGGACCAAATAGCGAGTTTATTTTATGCTGAAGCACTTTTCAGGCACCTCGATTTTAGGTGTACCCATGTAGCCGGTACCGAAGATATAGGTGTCCTGATAGAGGAGAATGTGATTTTTCTTTTGTACCCCGGTGTTGATGTCGGTATAGAAACTGCCGTTCCAAGTAGCGCCAGGGCTTGCGTTTGCATAAGCTTCAAAAAGCATCTCGGGTTTAAAGGCGCGTTTGAAGTTTTGGTGGGTAATCCCATTCTTTACCAGTTCTATGCCTAGCTCCCCAAGGCCCACAGAGTTGGTAAAGCCGTAGGAATAAGCCCATGTTCCCATGCGTCCCTTACCACCTTTTTCATCGACGGCATTTTCGATTTTTTTGAGGATAGCAGGCCAATCGCCTTTCACATCGGAAAGTTCAACGCCAAGAGCGCCGGGGTAACCCATGAGGGGAGAGGGAAGATCGGCTTCCACAAAATAGCCCCCTTCTTCGGCAATTCTTCGGAGAAGAGGTTCGGTGTGGGCGTCATTGGTACAGAAGAATGCGGTGTCCTTGCCGTATTTTTCGAGCCAGGCGGGAACCTTCTCAAGAATGAACTGTTGCGCTCCAGCGACACCTACGTCAGATGTGGGATCCGGAGCGGTCTCAAAGTGGAACTTTAGGCCCAGGTCTTCACAGGCAGCTTTCATGATGTTGCGCCGTCGGGAAAGCAATTCGTAACTCATGTGCCGGGGGAATGAAATATGCACGAAGTCGGTAGCGCCAAGCTCTTTTGCAGTGTGTACGATAAGGTACCCTCGGGCGATGTTGTCACAGTTGATTACGAGATCTGCTACGGGTTCGATAACTCCGGGATCTTCGTGAGCTTCTCCGCAGAGAAGGATAATGTCATCCCGCATCTCACGGATGCGCCGGAAAGCTTCAGTGGTTCCCGGAAGACCATTGTTTACCACGACAACTTTTATTTTAGGGTCATCAGCGAAGCTGGCAATCTGGGAAATGGTGGTTTCCATTTCTTGCATAAAGTTATCAGGGTAGGTGATATGCTTAATCATGCCGCCGTTGTTTACATCACCGTATTTCTCAATGAGTGCCTCTGCCCCCCGGAGGTCGTCCTCAGCTTGGGAAACCGTTTCGGTGCAAATTCCAACATGAAAAGGTGCCTCTGCCGCAAAAGCGGTGCCGCATAAAACCAATACAAAGATTATGCTTACCATTCCCAAAAAGTGCTTTTTCAAAAAAAGTCCCCCCTCATAGTGTATGTTTTCTGTTCAAAATGCCGACATAAAACCCCATATTGCTTTGTTCGTATGTTTTTAGGCATATATTTTGGGCATCCCTTCCTCCTATAGAGCTATGGAATTTTCCGAGTAACTATCGGCTTTACGCAGCAGATTTTTAAAAATTTTCTTCTATTTCTCGTTTGACTTCCCGGAGCCTTTTTCTTCCGTATGACCATAAGCTCACTACATTTTCCCTATTTTATATGTTTAAGGTAAAAAGCTTGGCGATATTTTTAGTAGATAATTGAAATATATTGCGATTGCATTTTAATTCTGAAAAAGAAGAGTGTCAAGAAAATCCTGCGTATTTTTGTTTTTTTGGAAAGGTATCAAGAGATTTTCCCAGCGACAAAGCTCCTTATGTGATCAGGGCTTTTTTTGCGGTGTTGCCTTTTCGCTTTTAAGTTTGATGAAACGATAAATTTTCTTGACAAGGCCGCTTTTTGATTTTATTTTCGCATATACATCGTATCAACGGTTTGCGGAGGAGGTTGCTGTCATGATAAAAACTTTGACAAAACACGGAAACATTCTGGCCCTGGTTATCGAGAAACCTATTTTGGAGCTGTTAGGGGCAGGTGCGGAGACTCCTTTCGAAATTACGACAATCCGTGCGAGAAAGCCCACTACCAAGTGTGGTGGGATGAGAGCACGGGGTTTGGCTGATAATTGGCACATGTCTTCTCCTCTGCTATAATAGATATATGGCACATACAAGATGGACATACTCAAGAACATGCGTCTACAATATAGGCTATCACCTCATCTGGTGTCCCAAGTACCGTCGCCCGGTGCTGAGTATGG
>DAIPKP010000069.1:0-13563 GCA_036769705.1 Synergistaceae bacterium | reverse complement strand
CCTCTTTTCCAGAATTATAAGGGATTTCCGAAAGAGAGGCGGAGGCCCCGTATCGCAGGAGCCTCCGGAAATTGGAAAAGAAGTGGAGCGAAGGTTTTGAGGAGAGGAGAGAGGAGGGGATTATTTTTTGAGTTCTCCCAGCTCCGCCAGATCTCCCTGCAGGGCCTTCCAGAGGGAGTAGCAGGAGAGCGTCATAACGATGGCGAAGGGAAAGGCCACGGCGATGGAGGCGATCTGCAGAGCCTTGAGGCCTCCGCTCTGAAGAAGTACGAAAGCCAGGGCGGCCTGTAAAACTCCCCACACCGCCATCTGCACCTTGGGAGGGTTCAGATTTCCCCGGGTGGAGTACATGGAGAGCACGAAGGTGGCGGAGTTGGCGGAAGTGATGAAGAAGGTGGAGATGAGCACCACCGAAACCAGGGAGAGAGCCATTCCCAGAGGATAGTGGCTGAACATCTCGAAAAGCCCCGTGGAGATGTTGCCGATGATCTTCTGGGCCGCCTCGGGAGCGATCTGGGCGATGTCGAGATGAAGTGCGGAGGTTCCGAAGACCGCGAACCAGGTGAAGCTTCCCAGGGCGGGAACGATAAGCACCCCGGTAACGAACTCCCGGATGGTGCGCCCCCGGGAAATCCGGGCGATAAAGCTGCCTACGAAGGGAGCCCAGGCGATCCACCAGGCCCAATAGAAGAGGGTCCACCAGCCCATCCACTGCTTGAAATCTCCTCCGTAGGGAGCCATATGGAAGCTTTCCCGCACCACGCTTCCCGCATAGTCTCCGATCCCCGTGAGAAGAGCTTCGATAATCTGTACCGTGGGGCCGAGGATAAACATGGCTATCACGAGAAAGGCGGCGATCCGGAGATTCATGTTGGAGATAAATTGAATCCCCTTGTCGATACCCGTAACCGCAGAACCCGTGTAGATGATGCCGATTACGAGAATGATGAAAAATTGGACGCGCACGCCATAGGGGATGTTGAAGAGATATTCCAGGCCGCTGTTGATCTGCTGGGCTCCCATGCCGAGAGATGTGGCCACTCCTGCGATGGTGGCGAAGATCGCCAGGATGTCGATGATTTTGCCAATAGGCCCCCGAACTCCCTTTTCTCCGAGAAGGGGAAGAAAAACCGAGCTTACCAATCCCGGAGCGTTTTTCCTAAACTGAAAATATGCCATGGCCAAAGCGAGGGCTGCGTAGTTTGCCCAGGGATGCAATCCCCAGTGAAAAAAGGAGATCCGCATGGCCTGGGCCGCAGCTTCGGCGGTTTGGGGTTCCGCGAAGGGCGGTTGCATGTAGTGAAAGATGGGCTCTCCCACGCCGTAGAAGACGAGCCCGATTCCCATGCCTGCGGAAAAGAGCATGGCGAACCAGGAGAGGGTGGAGTATTCCGGCCGGGAATCCTCGGGGCCCAGCCGAACCTTGCCGAACTTGCTCAGGGCGAGCATGATCGGAAAGATGACGAAAATGGTCATGGCCAGCATGTAGAGCCATCCGAAATCGTCGATAAGAAAGTTGAACAGCCCCTGGGCGGCGGTTTCGAATCCCTTGGGCGCTATCCAGCCCCAGAGAACCACCGCGAAGGTTATGGCCAGGGAAATTACGAAAACCGCGTTCCAGGGGGATTCCTTGTGCAGCTCCTTCATGAGAAACCTCCTTAATAGAGCTCTTTATGGAGGAGAAGCAGAGCTTCTGCGCTTTCCTCGGATTGTTTCGTATGTTTCGGAAAGAACGGTGTTTCACGTGAAACATCGTTCTCGAAAGGGAGGAGAAGGGACGGGGCCTTAGAGGGGCCCCGTCAAAAAAGTTTTTTTCTCAGATCTTGGTGGGAAATACCGTGTATCCCTCTACCTCTTTGGTGAGGGCATCCAGAGCTACGCCTACCCGGTGATACCGGAGCTTCCATTCCTCTTCTTTGGAAAGCTGGGGATTTCCCAGGGGATAGGGGACCGATACGGTCTGTACCAGCCGGTTGTTCCCCATGGATTTCGCCACGTTCAGAAGGTTGCACATGGTGGTAATGGTAAAGCCTGCCCGCTCGATTTCCTTTGCCATCGTTGCACCGCAACGAGTGCAGGTTCCTCAGGTGGCGGTGAGAATAACCGCATCCACCCCGGCTTTCTTGAGGTCTTCCGCGATCTCCTGGCCCATCCGGGCGGCCTCGCCCTGGGTGGTGCCGGTGCCTACGGTGACGTAATAATAATCGTGGAGTTTTTTAAAACGCCCTTCCTTTTCATAGGCTCGCATGGCATCCAAAGGAACCACCCGATCCGGAACGGTGTCCGCCGCTTCGGGATCGTATCCCGCATGGATGGTTTTGTAATCCGGTACGGGAAAGACGTCCAGCTTGGAGATGTCGTACTTTCCCCATTTGGTGGCGGAGGCGGACTGAATGTGGTCCGGATTGTGGGAGGGAACGATGCCCCCCGAGGTTACCAGGGCGATGGTGATGCCCGAAAGATCCGGAATGGCGGGAGCCGGAGGAACCTTGTCCATCTTCGGAATGGGAAGCTCCGTGACGAAGGGCTCTCCTTTGAGTTTTTTGAGCATCATCTCTACCGCTCGGTCTGCCGCGGGAACGGGATTTTCCAAAAAGACCTCGTGCCGGATGCCCCGGATAAAATAGCCTTCTTCGGAAGCGGATTTCAGAGGCTGTGCGGTGGCGATCTTCTCTCCGAAGGCCGCCATGGCCTCCACGTCCTTCTTCATGAAGGTGGCTTTCCGTCCTCCCGGAAAGATGTACATATCCTTTTTGTAGAGTTCCACTCCGGGGTTTTCCTCGTTCATGGAAGTGATGACGGGTACTCCGAAGCGTTCCTTCACCGCCTTGCCCACGGCACCGCAAGCGTTGCCGTAGCGTCCCGCCAGAAAGGCGGGGCCCGCGAAGAAGAGATCGAACTCCTTGCCCTCCAAAAAACCGAGAATGCGTTTTACGGCCTCTTCGGTGGAGCTGGCGGCGAAGTTGTCTCCGCAGATTACCGTGTGGGTTATTTCCACGTGGGGCATGAGGCCGTTCAAGAGCCCCGAGGCTCCCAGGGTTCCCTCGTGGAGGGTGGGCTCGTAATCCGCCTGATCCTCGCCTCCCACCTGGCCGAAGAACTGGTTGAGATAGGAAATGGCTTTCATGGCAATTCCTCCTTAAAATTCCCTGCAGGTCTTTCGGGAGGCACCGCAGATGCCATCCGAGCAGAACATGGCGTTGTTTTCCATCACCAGGGAGCCATCTTCCCGAACACATCCCTCCCAGCCGCCGGAAAGGCCGTCCCGAGCCAGGGCTTCCAGCTCGCCGAGCACCGTTGGCATGGGGGGCAGTTCCAGGTACTGAGAAACGTTGCCGCAGGAGACTATGGCGTCCGCCGCCTCGTCCAGGGCTACCAGGGGCTGAGAAGCTCCGTCCCTGCCGGTGCACTCGTTGGTGATTCCCACGGTCTTGATGCCCACCTTTTCCAACTCCACCAGGACTTGGATAAAGTCCACGTCCGGGTTTCCGTAGCCTTCCTCCGCTACGAAGGCTCCCGCCGCTCCCAAATTGGAAGCCATGGAGGCTACCATCTGGGCGGAACGTTGTTTCTGATCCATGGCCACGTTGAGATTGGACATGATGATGCCCAGGAAGTTCAGCGTCTTGCCGTGTTCTTCCATGATCTTTTTAATGGTGACGCTGTTCTGCCACTGGTAGGTGGAAATCTTGGAGGAGACCGGCATGAAGCTGCCGGAGACTACCGCACCGTCGAGGACTTCGTTGGGATGCATGAAGGTGGGAAGCATACGGTTGCCGTCCCAGCCGTAAATGAGGGTGTTGTATCCCAGAGCCTCCATCTGGGTCTGGGGCTGCAGCACGTAGACCACTCCGGGGAGTTCCCGTACCTCCGGAGAACGCTCGTTCAGAGGAGGAAGATCGAAAACTTCCGTATCCTCCGGAGAAAGATCCCTTACGCAGGAGCCCACATACTCCGCCAGGCGCATTCCCGCCCACCGAAGAGCGCGGTTTTTCTTCTGCTGTTCCTTTTGTTCGAAAGTTTCGTTCGAATCCGCCACCAGCACCAGATTGCGAAGATCGCCGAAGAGGGTGTTTCTCTGAAAGGGACCTCCCATATCGATAAGGCCGTCCTGAAAACCTCCCCAGTGTTCGCCTACCACGATAAGAGATGCGTCTTTCAGGGCGTGGAGTACGCCGCTTCCTGCGGGGGCGAGATCTGCGGTGACTCCGGGAAAAAGAACGCCTCCCTCCACCTTGCAGCGCATCTCGATAGCTTCCTTCACGGGGCAGAGACGAACCATATCCCCGGGATTGACGATGTGAAGCTCCGCGGAGGTGATATGTTCGTCCTCCCGGACTACCTCCAGGGCCTCTTCCTTGTTTACCGTAAGAACTCCTCCGGAAAAGGCGGTTTTCTCTCCGAAGCGAATCTCCTTTACGTGGAAATTGCCGATTTCCAGCCGCATCTATCTATCACTCCTTTGTCTTGGAAAAAATCGGGACCTCCTCCGCATTTCTCCGTATCTCCGGGAGAAAAGAGAAGGGGGGTGGAAAATCTCTACAGGCGAATTTCGCTGTGCTGTTCCCGAATGGAACGAACCGCATCCGCCAACGCTTCGGGCTCCAGAACCATTTCCATCATTCCCAGATGTTCTTCCCAGACTTCGGGAGCGATTTCCTCTCGAATTTCCTGATCAAACATGTGATATACCGGGAGTCCCAACGGAACTCCTGCCAGGGGGCCTGCAAAGGTAGGATCTCCTGCCGTAACGGTTTCGGCGTAGATCTCCGCTCCTTCCGCATCGGAAGAGCCGAGAAGGACCACCAAATTTTCCTTGCCGAACTTGTCGAAAGCGTCCTTGATCCTCTGCTGATTCTGCAGGTCCATGGCTCCTGCGGCGGTTCAAACGAAGCACTCCGTAACGGAAAAAACCATTTCCGCTCCCGTAGCTTCCAGAGCCGCTTCCATGGCGGGGCCGGGAATACCGTCCCGTTCACCTAAAAGCAGTAATTTCTTTCCTGCGAGTTTGGACAACGTGCGCACCTCCTCTCTTCAAAAAACTCCGAAATCTTCGAAAAAACCGTGAAATCGCCGCAATTTCTTAGAAACACCTTCGAAGAACTTGCGAAGAATCTCACGAGAAGAGGCGAAAAAAAACCGCCTCTTACTCTTTATGGGGTTGTCCGAATTGTATGAAAAATTTGGTGTGAGCTTCCATGAGGAAAAACGTGATTGTGAGGGTAGTACAAAAAGTGAGGGGAAAACGGAAAATTTGTGAAAATCCGGATAGCCCAGGAAATTTAATCGCCTGTGGCGAGGCCTTCCCGGAGAGCGAGGCGGGTAAGTTCCGCCAAATTGTTGCATCCCAGCTTATCCATAATTTTACGGCGATGGGTATCCACGGTATTTTTGCTGATATGGAGAAGAGTGCCGATCTCTCTCGTGCTGGCTCCCCTTACGAGAAGCTGGAGTACCTCGGTCTCCCGAGGAGAGAGAAGGGTACTGGTGGAGGAGGGTTTACGCAACAGCTTGCGGTAATCTTCCAGAACCACGCTGGTAACCTTGGGGCTGAGATAGCACTCTCCCGAGGCGAGAGCTCGGATAGCCGCCAGGAGCTCCCGGGGATTGGATTCCTTGAGCACGTATCCCCGGGCTCCCGTAAGGAGAAATTCCGCGATCATCCGGGGATTATCGTGCATGGAAAGCCCCAGCACGGCAATATCCGGATGTTCCCGCTGAAGAATCCGGGAGACCTCGATGCCGTTCAGATCTCCTAAGGTTACGTCCAGTACCGCCACGGAGGGAAGCAGTTTTGCCGCCAACTCCAGGGCCTCCCGGCCGCTTTGGGCCATGCCCGCCACCTCCATATCCGATTCCTTGGAGAGGAGCTCCCGAAGGCCGTTCAGTACGATGGTATGGTCATCAGCCAGTAAAATGCGGTGTTTCATCGGGAAAAATCCTCCTTTTCCGGGGTTTGGAGAGGAGCCCAGAGAGTGATTTCCGTGCCTCCTCCGGGAGATGCGTCCACCCGGAGATATCCCCGGAGATGCCGGAGCCGTTCCCGGATGCTGAAAAGGCCGAAGGCCTTGCTTTCGGAGGCTTTGAAAACTTCCGTATTGATTCCTTTGCCGTTATCCTGCACGGTAATGCCCACTCCCTTTCCGTCGCGATAGATCCGAAGATGCACCGCGCTGGCTTCGGCGTGCTTGATCACGTTGACCAGCAGCTCCCGGGTCATCTGAAAGAGAAGCACCTTTATTTCGGGATCCAGATTTTTCGGAGTACCCGCTTCGGAAAAGGAAAAAGCGATGTCGTGAGGGTGAAGCATCTGTTCTCCCAAAGATTCCAGGGCTGCCTCCAGCCCTACCTCGTAGAGAAGGGGCGAACTGATCTCGAAGGTAAGACTTCGGGTCTCCCGAATTACGGATTGCAGCATGGAAAGGATTTCTTCCAGAGAACCGGAACAGGGCTCCGGAAGCTCTTCCTTTGCCTGGTGGAGCTTGTGCAGAATGGTGGCGAGGGAGTAGCCGATGCGGTCGTGGAGATCCGTGGCAATCTGGCGCCGGGTCTTTTCCTCCGCCAGGGTGAGCCGGGTGGTGAGGTTCCGGAGGGATTCCTTGTACTGGAGTAGGTGCTTTTCCTTGCGTTTCAAAGCTTCCTGCGCGAGGATCCGGGGAGTGATGTCCAGAAAGAGTACCGCTACCTCCTCGGAGCTGATGGCAAATCCCAAAGCCTGAAAATACCGCCCCGTCTCCTTGTTGAATCCTTGGTAATCCACGGAATTTTCCGTGCGGATAACCTGTTCGATGAGCTCCTGCCATTGGGGTTCCGTGAGGGGCCATACTTCGGAAAAGGAGCGTCCCACCACGTCCCGGTGCCGTACCTCCATAATCTCTTCGTAGGCGGGATTGATGTCCCGGAAAATCACCGTGGGAGCCTCGGGATTTTCCGGATTTCGCAGAACCTGATAGATCGCGAAGGGGCAGAAATTTTTTTGAAAGAGTGCCTCGTAGCGCTGGCTCTTTTCGTTTGGAGAAACCTGGAAAAAAGAGTTGCTGGACAACGTGATGAAACCTCCTTGAGAGAGTCTGTTCTGCGGAAAAGAGAGGAGTTCCGGAAGGGGGAACGCCTCTCTTTTCGAAAGAATCAGGGAGATTCGAGGATTTTCCGAGCCTTGTCCACTTGATTGGGATAGAGCCCGGGAGGAACCGGTTTCCCCGCGGAAGCCACCATATACCTCGCGCATAGGGTCTTATCTTTGAGACAGTACCGTTCTTTCATGGAAGCCGCAATGCTTTCGGACATGAGAATCTGGCCGTTAAAAAAAGGACATGTTTCCAGCTTTTCACATGTTGCCATGGACTCTCACCTTCCTCTTCAGGAAAAAACTCTCTTTTCTCAATATTCAGTATAGCATGTGCCGGAAAGAGGAGATGCGAATCTCTCGTGAAAATTATCGGAAAAAATCGAAGAGACAGCCCATATCGAAGGAGCCGAACCGGGACTTGCCGAAGCGTTGGTAAACCTTGCGCCTCGCTTCTTCCAGGCTTGGGGAAGTCACTCCGTGGCGAATGGAGAGAGAAGCCTCGACATAGGCCGCCAGTTTATCGCAAATCTCCACCAGCACTCCGTCCAGAGGCCAGGCCCGGGGAATATCCTTCCGGGAAAGGGCCTCCGGGGTATCTTCCAGGAGAAGAATTTCTCCCGAGGGAAGCCGGAGTTTCTGGAAAAACACGTCCTCCGTGAAGAAGCGAAGCTCCTCCCCGCATTCCCGGGAGAGCAGGGGGTACACCTTGGAGTGCATGGCTTCCCGCTCGTACTCCTCGATAAGCACTTCCAGCCCTTCCACGGAGCGTTTTACGGGGCTGATGATGTCCCGGGTAAGTACCTCGGGAAGATCGTGAAAAAGACCTCCCAGAAAGGCGTTCCGCCCCCGGAGAGGAGGAAGTTCCATCTGCACCGTCACCACGTAGGCCAGAAAGGCTACGCAGAGCATGTGATCCAGCACGGAGGTCTGAGGAATTCTCGGGGTCTGGGACCAGCGTTTCTGGAATCGAAGCTGTCCCACCAAATCGAGAAAGGCGTAGAGTCCTCCCTTGCGGGAATAGCTCTCCATGCCGGAGAGCATCTCCTGCACCGAGGGAATATCCTGGTATTCCTCCAGCTGCGAATCGATGGAACGTCTCGTCTCCTCGATGCCGTAGAGGGATTGGCTCCAGTGATAGACCAGACCGAACTCCCACTTGGTGGCGAGATAGTGAGCGGCCCGGAGAATCCGTTTCTCTCTTTCGAAAGAGGAGGTAAAAAAGTAATTTTCGAAGCGCTCCCGAAAGGCGGGGCTCACTCCCCGAAGATCCTCTTCCAGTTGTTCCAATACCCAGCGGTTGAGCTTCTCTCCGGATTTTTCCATCATCATGTGGAAAATGGGAGGCTTGATGTCCGTAAGAAGAACCCGGTGCAGAAACTCGAAGATTCCTCCTTCGATAAGAGCGGTCCAGGAGATGGGAGCTCCTTCGTTTCTGCGTTCCTCCTCGGTGGCCACGAGATAGGCGATAATCATCTTGTGAGCCTGTTTTCCCAGTTCCGTGAACTGAATGGGCCGGGGATGATCGTTCCAGCGTTCTATGGAGGCGGCGGAAAAAAGGCGTTCCACCATGCTTCGTCGGATCATGATCTTTTCACTCTCCTTTCTGATGGAAAAAGATATCATCTTTCCATCATATCCGAGAACGTTCTTTCCGTCATCTCTTGTAAAGGTCAGTATTGATCTATGCTTCCTTTCTCAAAAAATCTTTCCTCTTGTCAGGAAATCCCGAAAACCCGGAAAAAAGAGGCCTCTCCAACTCTTCTCCGTCTTCTTTACATGCTTTTTCCGGATGTACTATCATAGAGGAAGCGAAAGAGAGAACCCTTTTGCGAAATCCCGTAGGGAAAATATCGGTAAGGGAGGTTTGCGGAACATGAAACGAAACGGATGCAGCCGAGGCAGTATCGCTCTTTTGGTGCTCGGAGGAGTGGTCTTGCTGGGTCTTGGAGTAGGAGGAACCTGGTTTCTCATGGATGAGCGCTCCGAGGGCTTTCGGAGAGAGATGGAAAAGGCCCAGGTCTGGATGAAGGATTCTTTGAAAGATGCGGAGGGCGAGCTGGAGGACGCCAAGGAGGATCTCCGGAATATGGCGGCGGAGCTCTCCCGGAAAAAGAGAGAGTGGCAGCGTGCTCTGGAGGTGAAGGCGGAGGAGGCGGGAAACATGATCGACGACCTCCGAAGCAAGCTCAAGGATGCCACGGAAAAGGGCCGGGAGGCGCAGGAAGAGCTGAAGCAGGAATACGAAGCGAAGTTGGCCTCTCTCAAGGAAGGTTATGCCGAAAAGGAGAAGGCTCTTCAGGAAACCCTGGCTTCCTTCGAGGAGAAGGCCGCCGCGGCAAGGCAACGTCTTGCGGAGAACTACGAGATGCAAATGACCGCTCTCAAGGAAGACCTGACGGCGCGCTTTCAGAGCGAAAAAACACGGATGGAAAATCTTCTGGAGCAGCAGCGCCAGGAATTTCTGGCGGAAAAAGAGGAGCTTGAGGCCCGGTTCCTGGCGGAGGAGGAATCTCTTTACCAGGACACCAACCGGATGCTGGAGGAAAACCGCAAGAAGATGCAGGCTTTGATACAGGAAAAGGAAGAGGAACTTCAAGCTCTTCGGCAAAAGCTACAGGAGATGGAGGCGGCGAGCGAAGACGTATCTTTTTGAAAAGAAACTGCTCTTCCCGCTTTGCAGGCAGAATTCGATATGGCCCTTTCCGCAGGTGTGGTAAAATACCGATGAATCTATGTAAAGTGTGTAAAGTCCGCAAAATTTGGATGTGACGACTGTCAGGGAGGGAAGAAAGATGACGGAATATAGCGGCGGTGAAAGTAACGACAAAAAAATAATGTTTATTTCTTTGGGGGTTCTCTGTGTTATTTTCCTTGTGGTTACCTCCTTTGTATGGAGTTCCGTAAATCGTCGGAACCAGGAGCTGGCAAACTCCGTTTCCGCTCTCGAATCCCAGCTGAAAACCCTGAAATCCGCTTCGGGAGAGTCCGATTCTCCCGGAGACGAGAGGCAGGTTGCAGCGCTTCAGAAAGAGGTGCGAAGCCTCACTTCCCGGATAAACCAGATCCAGAAAGAGCTGGATACGCTCTCCTCCCGGGAGGAGAAAGCCCGGAAGCAGCTTCAGGCGGCAGTGGAGGAAAACGAAAAAGCCCGAAGCCAGCTTGCGGAGGCCGCCAGAAAATCCCTTGCTTTCCAAAAGGAATTTATGCGGCATCTGGAAGTGCTTCTTGCCGCCCAGGAGGAGCTCGGAGTCTCTGCCCCCTAGGGGGTTGAGAGGGGATTTCCCCGGAACGAAGCTGAACGCTCCTCGGGAGCGTCGGTGAAATAGAGCATTTTGTCGAAAATCAAGGAGGTTGCAAGTTCTATGTTTGGATCCAAGGAGTCCGGAAAAGGCGAAAGCCTGGCGGAGAAGTTCGGGGTGGGAGTGGTAACGAAAAAGACCTTTTTCATCGGTCTTGCGGCAGTAGCTCTCTTTGCTCTCATTTTGGGAAACATCATGTGGACCCAGATGAGCGGGCGTATTACCGCGGTGGAGGAACAACTTAACGCCATGCGTTCGGTAAACGAGAATGTCAAGGCCATGATGGAAAAGGCGGAAGAGAGCATCAACGCCATTACCGCAACTGCCCAGGAGCTCGAGAACACCGCCAAGGTGCTCGAAGAGCTGCAGACCAAGGTTCAGACCCTGGAAGGCGGTTTCGGAGAACTGCGGCAGGATATGCAGAACGTGGTTTCCCTGGCGGGACAGCAGGGACAAGCCATGAGGAAGGCCATGGAAGTACAGAAGGAAACCCTCGCCCAGCTTGCGGAAATCGTCTCCTCCCAGGAGGCTCTCCTGCACCAGGAATAGACATATCGAAGGGCAAGGACGGAAGCGATACGAAGGAAAACGTATTTTTCTTTGTGCTCATACGAGAGAGAGGAACCTTGTACAAGGTTCCTCTCTCTTTATTTCGGATCGCGGCTGTTACGGAGCCCTCGGTCGATATTATTCCTCTTTCTCTCCGTGGCATTCTTCCTTTCGTTCCGCCCGTTCCAGCCGGTGCAGTTGGCGTTTTCCATGAGGATCTCCGTGGGTAGGAACGATACAGATAAACACGAAATCCTTCTCCGGATGGTGGTTCTCGAAGGTGTGTTCCGTATTTCCAGGGATATGCCCCCAGAATCCTGCGGGAAGAGGCCCTGCTTCGCCGTCTACCACGATCTGTCCCTCTCCGGCGATGCCCAGCACGAAATGATCCCATTCGTGGCTGTGAGGAGGAACGGTGCATCCCGGAGGGAGCACGAAATGGCGCATGGTGTAATCCCTCCAGAAGCGTTCGGGGCCGAAAACAATGCGTTTCGTAATATCCGGAGCCAGAGCCGAAGCGTTATATGTGGGAAGATCTTCGATACGCCCGGTAATGGGTTCTTTCGGTGTCTCCTGCATGATAAAACCCTCCTTTTATTGGTGAATCCCTGTTTCTTGTTCTTTTTCGTATCGGCGCATCTTCGGAAAAGCGCGCCAGCTTTCATACAAGAGTATATATGAAGAAGCGAGGTCTTTGCAAAGACCCCGCTTCTGAGGGAGAGTTGGAACAAAAACCGAAAACTTTCCGTAATGTTTCCGGAAAATCCGAACGGTTGAAGGAAAGGCTTACTTCTTCATGGCCTCCAGGACCTTCTTGGGAAGCGCGGGAAGCTCGGTAATCCGGGCGCCGCAAGCGTTGTAAATACCGTTCAGCACTGCGGGATGCGGAGCGGAAAGGGGAAGCTCTCCCGTTCCGGAAGCTCCGAAGGGACCGAATTCCCGGGGGCTCTGCATGTGGATCAGCCGGATGTTGTCGGGAATGTCCTTCACGAAGGGAAGTCCGCAGCCGATGAGGTTGTTGTGCTTGTCCACATCCTGGAAATCCTCGCTGAGGGCGAAGCCGATGCCCTGGGCGATACCGCCGTAGAGCTGGCCTTCCACTACCGCGAAGTTGTTGATCTTACCCACGTCCGCCGCCAGGGTGAACTTTTCTACCGTGGCTTTGCCGGTCTCGGTATTCACGGCCACTTCCGCCATGAAGACTCCGAACATGTGGTTGGCGAAGGGATAGCCCTGGCCGGTGACGTCGTCCATACCGGTGCAGTGCTGAACGTCGCCGTCCACATTACGAAGGGTGGCGGTCCACTGACCCCGGTAATGCACGGGGATGCCCTCGGCGATCATCTCGTCGTAGGTGCGGTAGGTGCCGTCGTCCTTGCGCATGGCGTCGAGAAGCTTCTTGCAGCTGTCCACGATGGCGTTCCCCACCATGACCTGGCAGCGGCTCGCCGCGGCGGCTCCGCTGTTGGGGGCCTTGGAGGTATCGTTGCAGACCAGCTTGATCTGTTCGGGCTTGATTCCCAGGGGTTTCAGAGCCTCGTGGGCGGTGCCTACACAGCCCATGTCGGCGCCCTGGCCGTGATCTTCCCAGGTGTTGTAGAGAATCACGCCGTCCTTGGTGAGCTCCACATCGCTCTCGGCCTCGTCCGGGCCGTCGTCGTTGGAGTTGTAGATACCGATGGCGATACCCACGCCCCGCTTGATCTTATCAGTGGAGTTGGCCTTGGCGAAGGCTTTGGCCTCCTCGTAATAGGGACGGATCCGGGTAACCATGGCCTGAAGAGGATACACTTCGGGACGCTGGCCGCTGGGCATGGTGTCTCCGGGCTGAATCAGGTTGTTCTCCCGGAAATCCAGGGGATCCATGCCGGCTTTCTCCGCCAGCATATCCATAAGGGTCTCGCCGGCGAAGTAGGTCTGGGGAGCTCCGTAGGCCCGGAAGGCGCCGCACCAGCGATGGTTGCTGAAGGCGGTGTAGCCGCAGCCCTGAATGTTGTTCAGCCGGTAGGGAGCGAAAAGGAACTGGCCACCCTTGTTGGTGAGGTCCTGGCTGGATTCGGAATAGGGGCCGTGATCCACGTACCAGGCGGATTCCGCCGCGGTGAGCTTGCCCTTTTCATCGATTCCCGCCTTGACCTTGAAGAGGAAGGGAGACCGTTTGGGAGTGCGGACGATATGCTCTTTCATATCCAGGCGCATATAGACCGGCCGCCCTGTGGCGATGGCGCAGATGGCGAGAAGAGGCTCGTTGGTGGGGGCCACCTTGTAGCCGAAGCTGGCGCCCATGTTGTTCTGGATAACCCGGATCTTGCTGGGGGCAACTCCCACGCGCCGGGCGATCATCATCTGATGCCGGTAGACGCAGATGCTCTTGGTCTGGATGGTAAGAAGTCCTTCGTGATCGTAGTAGGCAAATCCGCAATCCGTCTCGATGGTGAGGTGAGGCTGGCGGGTGCTGTAGAACTCCTCTTCGATGACGTGAGCGGATTTTTCGAGAAGCTTCTTGGTCTCTTCGGGGTTTCCCTTGACGATGGGGCGTTTGTTGAAGACGTTGGGCATACCGTCGATGCCGTCGATCTCGTCGTACACCTTGATGGCGTCGGTTTTGATGGCATCCCTGATGTGAAGGATGGGGGTAAGCTCTTC
>DAIPKP010000068.1:0-13584 GCA_036769705.1 Synergistaceae bacterium | reverse complement strand
TGATAGCCTATGTTGTAGACGCATGTTCTTGAGTATGTCCATCTTGTATGTGCCAGATATCTATTATAACAGATGAGAAGGCATGTGCCAATTATCAGCCAAACCCCGTGCTCTCATCCCACCACTAAAGTAGTGGGCTTTCTCGCACGGTTCTCGTAAGCCCCATGGAGACGGAGAAAAAAGATATGGGAAAATTGGAAATCCGTGTCCTCAACTCTTCTTTCATACAACGCTCCCCTTCCACTTTCCCCCTGTGGAGAGCTCTTTCATCCATCCCTCATCACCCGTTTCAAGAATCTGTTCCAGCTGCGCAAGTATTTTTTCGGCCACCAGTTTCTGCCTCCGGTAATGTTTGATATGCCGTTTCAAGCTGGCCCATCCGTCTTCAGAATGGTTTCTTATTCTCAGGCAATTCCGGGCGTGCTCCAAGGTTTCCTTCATTTGGGCATCCACATCCCCCCCCGTCAGTTCACTATCGTGCTCCACCGCTTTTACGGGGCAAATATCGTGACAAATGCCGCAGCGAATGCAGTTTTTCATATCCAGCACCGCCACGTTCTCTTCCACCTTGATGGTTCCGGCAGGACAATTCTCCACGCAGATGCCGCAACCTATACAACGCTCTTCATCAATCCAGGGCATAGCTTTATTCTCCTTCCCATAGCTAAAACACACCATTCTTTTTGCCAAACAAGCGCAAGATTATACCCCTAGGGGGCATATGTCAACATGTTTTAGGGGTCTTCCTTTTCAAATTGGGCATTTTAGCGCTCCATGCGAGGAATGCATCGTGTTAGAATGAGGGTTCTTTTGAAAGTAGAGTGGCTACGGAAAGGAGGAGAAGCATCATGGCTTCTTCAGAAAAACAGATAACCACGGTGGTGCTGGTACGTCACGGCGAATGCGATGGAAATCGAGAGGGGCTGTTTCGAGGACGCAAGGATTTTCCGCTCAACTCCGCGGGAATCCGGCAAGCTCAGGCTTTGGCTGAAGAGTTGGGAAACCTGGGAATTTGCAAAATCTACTCGAGCCCTCTTATAAGGGCCCATACCACCGCCACCATGCTCGCAGAGAAAACCGGGGCTCCCCTGGAAATCTGCGAGGGGTTTCAAAACATCACCCTGGGCCCCTGGGACGGGAAATCCAAGGATTTCGTCCAGCGGGAGTATCCCCGGGAGTGGGAACTCTGGCTTTCGAACCCGGAAAAACTGGAGCTTCCCGGGGCGGAAAGCATGAACCTTCTTCAGGAGCGCTCCTTCCAAGCTTTGGAAGAAGTGGTTGCCAGGCATCCGGGCGAAACTCTGGCTGTGGTTACGCACCGGGCACTGCTGAAACCTCTTATCGCAAAATGCCTGGGCATACAAGCTCCCTACTTCTGGAGGGTCCATATCGATACCGCCTCCTACAGTTTGCTGCGGCACGAAAAAGAACGGGGGTATTGCTGCACCCTCCTGAACCAGACGAATCATCTGGATGAACTGATTTCCGAGTGGGTGTGATTTTTCGCAGCATCCCCGAAATCACCACAAACCCGGAGGCTCTCCGCAGGGAGAACTTCCGGGTTTGTCTATGCTCCTGAAATGTGCTCTAAAAAACTCAATCGGGAAAACGGCGTTTTTTGGAAGGTCCCCGAGGGTTTTTTTCCTTTCCTTTGCGGTTTTCTTCTTTTGGAGAAAAGGTTTTTTCCTTTTCCCGGGAGTGTCCCCGGCGAGTCTTTCCCTTTTCCTCCTTTTTGCCGCTGCTTCCGTAAGATCTTTCGGGAAGCAATTTTTCCTCTTTTTCTGCAAGGTCCTTTCGTTTCAGCTGGCCGCAAGCGGCGGCAATATCTCCGCCCCGGCTGCGACGCACCTCCACGTTCATTCCCTTTTCTTCGAGAATTCTCCGGAAATGCGCCACTTTTTCCGGGAAAGGAGCCCGGAAGAAGTCCTCTCCCTCGTTATAAGGTATGAGATTGATAAAAACGGAAAGCCCCCGGAGCCAGGAGTGCAAAGCCTTGGCATGCTCGGAGCCGTCATTGATTCCCCGGAGAAGGAGATATTCGATGGTTATGCGATCTCCCGTTTTTTCCTGATAAAAGAAAAGAGCCTTGCGAAGCTCCTCCAGAGGATGGAGGCGGTTTACCGGCATGAGTTCCGACCGCAGGGCATCATCCGCCGCATGAAGAGATACCGCAAGCCGGGGAGGGCTTTCGAGAAGAGCCATTTTCTGGATGCCTGGAACGATTCCCGCGGTGGAAACCGTAATGTGCCGTATTCCGAGCTGCCGCATTTTAGGGTGATTGAGAATCCGGATGCTTTTGAACAGATTTTCCTGGTTCAACAAAGGCTCCCCCATACCCATGAAAACGATGTTCTGGATGGGGGCCTCCAGCTGTTTTTCCATGGCCAGGAACTGTCCCGTAATCTCCCCGGTTTCAAGATTTCTCTGGAAACCTCCGGAGCCGGTGGCGCAAAAGCTGCAATCCAAGGGACATCCCACCTGTGAGGAAAGGCATGCGGTACGATGCTGCCCATGACGCATGAGCACGCTCTCCACCGAAGCATCGTCCCGAAAGGCCCAGAGATATTTTTTGGTTCCATCCCGGGAGCGGTCTCCCCGAAGGCGCCGGGGGAATCCGAGGACCGCCTTTTCTTCCAGGAGCGTTCGAAGATCCTTGGAGAGGTTGGTCATTCCCTCGAAGGTATCCGTTTTTTTCTCGTAAATCCACTGACAAATCTGATCCGCCCGATACGAGGGCTCTCCAAGGCTTTCCAGGAACTCCTGCCACTCATGATACTCCAAATTCATTCCCCGAATCTTTTCCATCTACCTCATGCTCCTCCAGAGACAGTTTTCATAGGAAACAACGGGGAAATTTCTTTTTTTACAGGAATGATCTTTTCGCATTTCCCTAAAAACAGAAATTCCCCCCGCATTTCGTAAGACATCTTTGCGGAGCCTCCGGGAAACCGTCGTTTCCGGCTTCCTCCGATGCGAGAGCTCCGCAAGTTCAAACCGAAAGCCCCTCCTAGCAGGGCCAGGGTTCGGTAAATTCCGGATAGAGAGGATATTCTCCGCTGAGAGCGATAATTTTCTTCTGGGCCTCTTCTATGCGAGCATCCTCTCCGGGAGACGAAAGAACCATGTCGATGGCCTCGGCAATGCGGGGCATATCCTTTTCGGTCATTCCCCGGGAGGTCACCGCAGGGGTTCCCAGGCGGAAACCACTGGTAACCAGGGGTTTCTCCGTATCGAAGGGAATCATGTTCTTGTTTATCGTAATATTCGCCCGGTCCAGAAGTTTTTCCGCATCCTTTCCCGTTACTCCCCGGGAGGATTTGCAATCCACCAGAACCATGTGGTTATCCGTTCCCCCGGTGATAAGTCGATATCCTCTCTCCTTGAGAGCCTCTCCCAAAGCCTTGGCATTGGCCACCACCGAAGCGGCGTATTTCCGGAAATCTTCGGTCATGGCAAGATGGAAGGCAATGGCCTTTCCCGCCATGGCATGAAGAAGAGGGCCTCCCTGCATTCCCGGGAAAACCGCCCGATCCAAGTCCTTGGCAAATTTTTCCCGGCAGAGAATAAGAGCTCCCCGGGCTCCCCGAAGAGTTTTATGCGTGGTGGTGGTGACAAAATCCGCGTAAGGCACCGGATTGGGATGCACCTTTCCCGCCACGAGCCCCGCGATGTGCGCCATATCCACGAGCAAATAAGCTCCCACTTCTTTTGCTATGGCCTCGAAGCGCTCGAAATCGATGAACCGGGGATAGGCGCTCGCTCCCGCGACGATGAGCTTGGGCCGGTGTTTTTTCGCAAGGGCCTCCACCTGATCGTAATCGATGGTTTCCGTATCCCGGCAAAGCCCGTAGGGAATGATGTCGTACCATTTCCCCGTGAAGTTGAGAGGATGTCCGTGCGAGAGATGCCCTCCCTGATCGAGGCTCATGGCAAGCATGCTGTCCCCGGGCTGAAGCACCGTGAAATAGACCCCCATGTTCGCCTGGGTTCCGGAATGAGGCTGCACGTTGGCATGCTCCGCTCCGAAAAGTTCGCACGCCCGGTTGCAGGCAAGCTCTTCTGCGGTTTCCACGACTTCACATCCGCCATAATACTTTTTATGAGGATACCCCTCGGCATATTTGTTCGTAAAAACCGACCCCTGGGCTTCCATCACCGACCGGGGCACGAAGTTTTCCGAAGCGATGAGTTCCACTCCCTCTCTCTGGCGCTTAAGCTCCCGGCTGAGAAGCGAGTATATCTCGGGATCCGCTTGTTGTATCCGAGCATTCATAAGATCCATTTCCGAACACGACCTCCTTTACTATACAAAGACATTTCTTTCCGATACATTTTCCGGGCCGCTCATATCACGATTCCGGAACTCGAATGATACCATATTTCCCGAAACAGCTCATCTCCGGGGAATGCCGGGAAAAACCTTTTTCTACCAAGGCTCCCGATGGAGCACATCCCCTCCCAGAGTGACGATGACGATCTCCCGGAGATCCAGGAGAGCTACGCTGGCAGGATCCCTTCCCTTGGGAAGGGATGAGGATCCGGGATTGAGGAAGATGGTGCGCTCTTCCCGCTGCACCGAGGCCACGTGGGTATGCCCCGTGATGAGAAGATCCGCTCCGCAGCGAAGCGCCAATTCCCGCACCTCGGAAAAATTTTCTCCGTGCGAGAGGAAAATCAGTTTTTCCCGCCACCAGAGAGGCACCAAGGAAGAAAGTAGAGGCCAGCGGATCATATTCTGATCCACCGGAGCGTCACAGTTCCCCCGGGCGATGAAGAGAGGCATCGGAAATTCGTTGAGAGCCTTCGCCAGCGATTTGGGACCGTACTCTTCGGGAAGAGGATTCCGAGGACCGTGATAGAAGACATCTCCCGCATGAAGCACCGCATCCACTTCACCCCAGATTTTCCGGGCCTCCGTCCACCCCCGGAGATCACCGTGGGTATCCGAAATAATGCCAAGTCTCGGCACGAAACCCCTCCTCTCCTCTTTTTTTACGACTTTTTACGACCTTGCCACTCCAAACGGAAGGTTTTTCCGTCGGCTCGGGGAAAAATACACTATCCCCGTTTTTTCAGCTCCTTCCGGAGCACCTTTCCCACTCCCGAAAGGGGGAAGGACTCCACGAATTCCACCTTCCGGGGAACCTTGTAGTGAGCCAGGCGATCTTTGCAGAAATCGATGAGCTCCCGGGCGGAGACCGCTCCGGGCTCCTGGGAAATGACGAAAGCCTTGGGATATTCTCCCGTAAGATGATGAGAAATGCCTACCACCGTGGCGGCTTTCACCTGGGGATGTTCGTTGAGCACCGCCTCGATCTCCTGGGGATAGACGTTGAATCCTCCCACGATGATGAGATCCGTGGCCCGATCGAGGACGCTCACGTATCCTTCTTCGTCCACCCGCACCACGTCTCCCGTATTCATCCAGCCGTTGGCGAAACGTTTGGAGTTCATATCCGTATCCCGGAAATAACCTTCCGTTACGGAAGGCCCCTTCACCCAGAGCACTCCTTCTTCGGAGGAGGGCAGAAGATTTCCCGCCTGATCCCGAATTTCCCACTCGTAGCCGGGAAGGAAAGTCCCCACCGTGCCGAGCTTGCTCTTTTCGGGAGAGGGATTGCAGCATACCACGGGAGAGCATTCGGTAAGGCCGTATCCCTGAAGAATGCGGATGCCCAAACGCTTTTCCACCCGTTCCTGAAGGGTTGGATTGAGGCGTTCCCCTCCGGAAACCACGTACTTCAGGGAAGAGGGAAGGGGCATACCTTTTTCCACAGCTCCCAGGAGAAAGGTAAGCATGGTAGGCACCGCCACGAGCACTTCCACCTGAGCCTCCGCCAAGGCCTGAAAGGTATCCTGGAGAGGGGTGAAAGAGGGCTGGGGAACATAAGGGGCTCCCACACAGAGGGGAAGAAGCACGCTTACGGTATAGCCGTAGGAATGGAAGTTGGGAAGCACGTTCATGAAACGGATTCCCTTGCGTATGATGGAAACTCCCTGCTCCAGAGCGGCCACGTTGCCCCAGAGATTTCCGTGGGTCAGGGGAACCGCCTTGGGATTGCCGGTGCTTCCGGAGGTGGCGAAAATCATGGCTATCCGGGGATCGCTGGGAGAAGTGAGAGCAGCCTTGAAAGGAGGCACCGGACCCTCCAGAGGAGCCACCACGCAGGGAACGTGCTCTTTTTCGAATTCCTCCAGCAGAGGGGCCATGCCCTCGTGAATGAGAACTCCCGCGGGTTCCACCTTTTTGATGATCCGTTTTCCCGCTTCCACACCCCCCCGGGAGTTGAGAGGCACCACGGTAGCCCCCAGACGCCAGGCCGCCAGAGAGAGGAGAGCTACCACCGGAGCGTTGGGGCTGAAAATCACGATACGGCTTCCCCGGGTTATACCGCTTTTTTCAAGATTCCGGGTACTTTCTTCCAGAAGGGGGAGAAACTCCTCCCCGCTCCACCATCGATGATCCCACCAGAGAAGAGGGGCGGAAGGATCTTCCTGTATCCGCGAAAGAATTTTTTCCTCAAGACGTGGGTGCATGGGCTGCCTCCTGAATTTCAAAAATTTTTTACATTATACCAACAAACCCCGGAAAGCCTCGAAAAGAAAGGGGAACTTCCTTCGGGCAAACCCCGTTTCCGTTCTTTTTTACCTTGGCCGGGAATTTTTTTCATCTCCCTGCAACCTTCTATCTTTTTTTGAAGCTTTCCGTCATGGAGACGTAAAAAGCGTGGATTTTCTGGCGGTACGAGGTAACGCTCTTTCCCCGGTATCTGTCGAGAGCGTGATCCACGTTGCCCCCTGCATTTCTGAGAGCCTCCCGAAGCATGTAGGTTCCCACGTAAATGTTGGGGCGGGAATGGAGCAGATCCCGGCGGCTTTTGATGGTGGGGAAAATTCGGGGGATCCACTTTTTATTAGCCTCCCAGTTTATCTGCATCAGGCCGTAGGCTATGCCGCTTTTCGCCCCCACCTGCACCGTGGATTCCTTGACGATAATGGCCGCCACGAGAAAGGGATCCACATCGTATTTCCGGCAGATTCTCTCCGTCAGAGCCGCATAAATTTTGGCGGCCTTCGCGCTGACGGAGGGATTCTGCAAACGGAAAAAATCCCTCATCACCAGAACCCGCCGGGAAGCGTATTTTTTGGAGCTGTGCTTCTGCATATACCGGTATTCCGGGCTGGAGCCGAAAAAAGAGACATAGGCTTCGGTGAGGCAAGGATAGAGAAAAAGCGCCACGAAAAGAAAAAGGCCGTACACGACTCCGGAAGAACGTTTCTTTCGCATTCTGCGGTCTCCTCTCCTCTCTTCTTTTCTTTTGGGGTATCCTTGGAAAAAGCATTCACATCATCGTCTTGGGGAGGTCTTTTCATGAAGGTCCATACGGAGTATCTCTGGTTCCATTGCAATGAGCGGAAAGAGCTGGTGCATATCACTCCCCGGCTCGGGGAAATTCTTGACAAGAGCGGTATCCGGGAGGGGATGATGCTGGTTTCCGCCATGCACATCACCTCGGGAATTATCGTAAACGATAACGAACGGGGATTGCATGAGGATATCGCCGCATGGCTGGAAAGGCTGGCTCCCGCAGACCCTTCCTATCATCATCACCGCACGGGAGAGGATAACGGAGACGCCCATCTGAAACGGATACTCGTACACCATCAGGCTCTTCTTCCGGTCACCGAGGGAAAGCTCGATCTCGGCCCCTGGGAGACCGTGCACTACGCGGAGTTCGACGGCCAACGAAGAAAGCGGGTTATCGTCAAGATCATGGGAGCCTGAAAGAACCGGGATTATTTCTTTTTCAAGGATTTTCCCCGCTCGAAATAGCTTCGGGCCTTCTCCTCTTCCCCCAGGAGCAGATAGAGATTCCCCAGCCCTTCCAGGGCATCTTCCTGATCCGGTTCGAGAGAGAGCACTTCGAGATATGCCGTCTCGGCGAAATCATATTTCTCCTGCTTCTCGCAAGCTTCGGCGTACCCGAGAAGGGGATCCCAAAGAGAAGGATCCTTCTCGTGGGCCTGGCGGAAAATTTTCTCCGCCTCCCCGAAGCGCTTCAGCTCCAGAAGGGTCCAGCCCATGCCGTTCAAGGGATAGGGATCTCCGGGAGAATGACGCACCGCCTGCCGAAAGGCTTCGAGAGCCTCGGTATGGCAATGCCGGTCGTAGAGAGACCAGCCGAAACCGTTCCAGAGATCGCCGCTCCTCTCGTCCAGGGCAAGCCCCTTCCGGAAGGCTTGTTCCGCCCTCGAAGGATTCCCCTTTTCCAGAAGGCACCATGCCAAACCGCTCCAGGCCTGGGGAAATTGGGGGTCCACCGCCGTGAGATTTTCGAAAACCCGAACGCCCTCTTCGTAGCGTTCGAGATCGAAATAAACCCACCCCAGGCCGAGAAGGGCATTTACGTTCCGGGGAGGCTGCTGAAGAGCTCGAAGCAAAAACCGTTCCGCCTCCTCGTAGCGCTGCTGCTCGAGGTAGGTCCAGCCCAAGCCGATCATGGCATCGAGATTCCGGGGATCCTTGGCGAGAGCCTGGGAAAAAAGATCTTCCGCCAGGGAGTACCCTCCTTCGTCGTAATGGGTCCATCCGAGACGGCAGAGATCTTCCGGAGAAAAGTGGTACATCTCCTCAGCCCCAAGAGGATCTCCCAAGCCGAGAAAAAACATGCAAAGGAGCGAAAAAACGAGTTTATTGCCGGTGTTGCCACATCTTTTGAAAGTTTTCAACAGCCCCTCCTTACGATCTAGTGGGTTGTTCCACATTATATTGTGCCTTTGAATGGGAGCCTCCGCTTGTGTGTCCCCTCGGCTCCCGAGTAGTCGAACCGCTCCCTTGCTTTGCTGCTCCGGCCCGTCGCCCCAGATGCACCGTCCTTGGCGCAACTGGGGCTTGCCGGCACGTCCTGTGCCGGCACCGGGCCTCCACGACGCAAAGCTACACTCGCCGACCACTATGTCGCTGCCGGGGGCACACAAGCTCCAGCTCCCGGATTTCAGCTGAGATCATAATATAAGCAGGAATGATGCACTAGGCCAATACCATGCCGGGGTTCGGAGAGAGAGCCAGATCCCCCCGGCGCCCCCGCATATATCCGTTGTATCCCGCTGCGGCGATCATGGCGGCATTATCCGTACAGAGCGCAGGAGGAGGAAGGAAGATCTCTCCTCCTGGTATTTCCAGGAGCCCCTGGCGAAGCCCCCGATTGGCCGCCACACCTCCGGAGACCGCTACTCGGGAGAGGCCGGTATGCTTCATGGCGAGCCGCACCTTTCCCGTGAGAGAGGCCACCACCGCCCGCTGAAAGGAGGCACAGAGATCCTCCAGGGGAAAAGGAGAAGGGCCTTCTTTTTTGAGGGCTTCGATCTTCCAGAGTACCGCAGTTTTGAGGCCGCTGAAACTGAAATCCATCTCCGGACTGTTTCCAAGGGGAACCGGCAAATCGAAGGCCCCGGGATCGCCTTGCGCCGCCAGGGCATCCACCTTGGGCCCCCCGGGATACCCCAGATCCAGCATTTTCGCGACTTTATCGTAGGCCTCTCCCGCGGCATCGTCCCGGGTTCGCCCCAGGAGTTCGTAAATTCCGTAATCCCGAACGAGCACGATTTCCGTATGCCCTCCGGAAACCACGAGATTGAGAAAGGGGGGCTCCAGAAAAGGGGAATGGAGCACGTTGGCGAAGATGTGCCCCTCCAGATGGTTTATCCCGAGAAGAGGAAGATCCCACCCCTGAGCGAGCCCCTTGGCGGACATAACACCCACCAGGAGAGCTCCCATGAGACCAGGGCCCTGAGTGACCGCAATGAGGTCGATCTCCCGGGAGGGATCCTGAATCCCCCCCCGCAGAAAGAGCTCCCGCAGAAGAGGAAGAAACATCTCCTGGTGCCGCCGGGAAGCCATTTCGGGAATAACCCCTCCATAGGGAGCGTGCTCCTCGATCTGGCTGGCAAGGACCTCCGCAAAGACGGTACGGGCTCCCCGGAGAAGGCAGAGCCCCGTCTCGTCACAGCTGGTCTCGATACCGAGAGTACAGAAGGATTCCGGATTTTTCGTCAATTCCCGCATCCCGCACACCCCGAACAGGAACCGCTGCAGCAGCTCTTCCGGCGCCTTTCTCCCTCTTCGTGGATGAGCACCTTTCCCCGGCATTCGGGACAGCGCCCCAGGGGGCGTTCCGATTCGAACCGAACACCGCAAGCGGCACAGCGATAAACGTGTTTTTCCATCATCCTTCACCTCGCAAGGAAAGCACATTTCCTCTGCCCGTAAAAGGGGCCCATCCCCTCACGGGTATAAATTTTTTCGGAATCTCCGAAAGCCGAACAGTTTACAATAAGAATATCTCCTCCTCCGGAGGAGACACCAGAACCGACTGCACCGGTTCTGCGGCTAAATGCCTCAGCCGGAGCCGGACGTACCCTTGCGGGGTTTTTCTCCTTCTTCGTGAACGAGAATTTTCCCCCGGCATTCAGGACAGCTCTGACGGGGTTCCTCGGATTCGAAACGGTGACCGCAGGATACACAGCGATAGATATGTTTTGCCACAGCATTTCACCTCCCTGGCACAGTAAAAGAAACCATATATTCTCCGTAAGCTATTTCGGTAATTTTCCCGGAAATCCGGGGAACTCCGAAGGCAAACACCCCCTGAACTTCCGAGGGAAGCTCCCCCCAGGGGAAAAAAGCTTTGTTGGTAAGAACGTCTTTCCAGGAGATCCGGTAATCTCCCACCCGAATCTCTTCAGGAGAGAAGTTCCAGGGAAGAAGGGACTTGTAGCGTACCACGAAAAGATCCCTTCCCTTGAGCTCCGGGCTTCCGAAATACTGGCATTCTTTCCGGAACCAATCGGGAACGGATCCCCAGCCCTCCTTACGAGCCCGGTCGATGAGAGGCTTGTCCACGTAGATGAACTCCACCTGCCCCCGGGAACCGATGATGAGATCCCCCAAGGCCTGTCCTTCTACCCAGAGATGTGCCTGGCGCTCTTCGAGAAGCTCCTCGAAATTTTTGGGTTTTCCCTGAGCACTCCAGGGAAGAAAACAGAAACACCCCAGGAAAAGTATAGCAAAAAGGATTTTTTTAGGGATCATGCGTTCTCCTCACTTTCCTCCATCAGCCGGGCACATTCCTCGGGAGAGAAGAGATAGGAGGTGTTGCAGAAGCGACAGCAGAGCTCCTGAGCTTCCGAGGGAGGATTTTCTCCGGAGAGAGAAGCCTTCACCAGCGAGGCCGCAAGCTCCCGGGAGCAGTTACAGGAAAAGGAGAAATCCCCCTTGCCGAGCCACTCTATTTTCCATTTTCCCGCCACTGCCCGAAGCAGTTTTTCCGGATCCTCATACTCCTCCGCCAGAGAGCTTACCGCCGGAAGAACCCGAAGCGTTTCTTCCAGCTCTCCGATAAAGGACTCCTCCGCATCCGGAAGAAGCTGAATCATATATCCTCCGGCTCCGCGAACCCTTGTATCGTCCAGAAGAACCCCCAGAGCCACCGCCGAAGGAATCTGTTCGGATTGCACGTAATAGGTAGCCAGATCCTCCGCTACCTCCGCCGAAGCGAGGGGGATGGAGGTATGAACGGGCTCCTTCATGCGGATATCCTTTACCACCGTGAGAAGTCCGGGAATGCCGATTCCCCGGGAGACGTCGATTTTCCCCTTTTCGTTGGGAGGAAGCTCCACGGAAGGATTTTCCACGTAGCCTCTCACCCCTCCCCGGGCATCCGCATCCGCTATCACCGCTCCCAGAGGGCCTTTGCCTTCCGCGCGAAGCATCACCCGGGTTCCTTCTATTTTCTGATCCGCCGCCATCATCATGGCTCCCATGGAGAGCCGTCCCAAGGCTGCGGTTCCCAACCGGGAAAGATGGTGAATCTCCCGAAGCCGCTGCACCAAAGAGGTAGCCTGCACTACGAAGGCCCGGGCCTGTCCCTCCGCGAGAAGCGCCCGATGTACCGAAGCCTCGGACACGGGGGGAAGAGCATTATTATCTTCAGTCATGAGAATCTCCTTTCCTCGTTAGAGCCTGTCGAATCCACTGCCATTCATGAGTTCCCACGTACCGGGTGGTGGCGCCGTACAAAAACACTCCTAAAAGAAAGGCTCCTCCGAACCAGAGCCCCCGAAAAGCAAAGCCCGCCTCCAGGGGATAGGGAAGAAGAGTTGCATACCCCCCTACTCCCGCAAAAAGCCAACAAAGCCCTATGGTCACCCGGATAATCCAGGAGAGAGGAAAAAGAGACTCCCCCTCGGATATTTCCCTTCGGAGAAGAGCATATCCCACCAGAGCCGCGGCGGTAAAGGCAAGAGCGGAGGAGAGAGCCAACCCCCGAAAGGAGAGAACCCGCATGAGCGCCAGGGAACAGGCGAGATGCGTGATAACGCTGGTAAGGGTTACGATTACCGCCTTTTTGGCGAATCCCCGAGCGTAGAGGCCCCTGAGAAGGATGGTGTTGCAGGCCATGCCGGGAAGTCCCAGGGCATAACAGGCGAGAGCTCCGCTTGTGGCCTCCCAGGCCCAGGGTGAAAAGGCTCCCCGGTAGAAGAGAAGGTGCACCATGGGCTTGGCCAGGAGAAGCATTCCCACCATCACCGGAAGCACCACGAAACAACCGAAGCGCACCGCATCCTGCAATGCCCCGAGAAAGCTCAAATCGTCCTCGGGTTCGATTTTGGAAAGCATGGGAAGTACCGCCTGGGAGATGGCGATGACGAAAAGTCCCAGAGGAAGCTGCAGAACCCGATCCGCATAGTTAAGCACCGAGATGGCTCCGGGCTCCAGATAGGAGCCGAGGACTTTGCTGATTACCGGCATGAGCTGGTTGAGAGAGAGCCCCGCCGCATAGGGGAGAAAGAGGGTGAGCACCCGGCGGAGTTCCGAATCCTCCCGGCGGGGCAAAGCCGGTATCAGGGGCATGCCGAGCCGAAGCGTCCAGAGCCACTGCAGCCCCATCTGAGCCACTCCTCCCAGGAGCACTCCCCATACGAGAACTCCCGGATCCCCTCCCTGCCGGGCAAAGACGAGAAGGACTCCGATAAATACCGCATTGCTCAGGGCGGGGGCTACGGCGGGAACGAAAAACCGGTCCATGCTATTGAGCACTCCCATGGCGAGAGCCGCCACGGAAACCAGAAGCAAAAAGGGAAAAAGAGAACGGGTAAGGCTTACCGCCGTCCGAAAGGCTTCGCTCTCGAATCCCGGAGCCATGAGGCGTACCAGAAGAGGGGATCCCCACATTCCCAGGAGCACCACCAGAATACCCGCTCCGAGAAGTACCGTCAGGGCCTGCCGGGCGAGCTGCAGCGCCCGGGGGCGCCCCTCCCGGGTAAGAAGCCGCGAAAAGACGGGAATGAAGGCCGCCGAAAGGGCTCCCTCCGCCAGAAGTTGCCGGGAGAGATTCGCCAGGGTATAGGCCACGTAAAAGGCATCGAGCTGGCGGGTAGCTCCGAAAAAGGCGGCGATAAGGATTTCCCGGACAAGTCCGAGAACCCGGCTGGCACAGGTTCCGAACATCATGATCAAGGCGTGACGCACCATCCGGGCGCTTCGACGAAGCATAGGCATCTTTCCTCCATTATGCATATCCA
>DAIPKP010000176.1:0-2506 GCA_036769705.1 Synergistaceae bacterium | reverse complement strand
TCGTGCTCGGCTACGGAGGCCAGACCTACTATACCCGGGCGGGGAATTTCGTGAAAGACGGATACGGGAACCTCGTGCAGGCCGGAAACGGATACGAGCTCCAGGGATACATGTACCAGGAGGATCCCGCTTCTCCCGGGGGGATGAAGGTTTCGGACACCCTCACCACGGTGAATATCCCCATGGGGCACAAGCTCTCCGCGGAGTCTACCAACCTCATTGCCTATCGCTGCAATCTTGATGCGGGGGTGGATCCCTATCTTCCCTTCGGCGTGGCGGATCTTACCATGCAGATGACCTATCCCAACAGCGCGGTGCCTCCCGAGGAGATCGACTACGATGTGCAGGTGGAAGCCGGAGCCGAGGCGGCGACTTTTCTCACCTTGCATTTTACGGACCCCGAAGGGAACGTAAGTGATATAACCCTGGAGGCCACGGGTATCGATGCGGCCACGGGAAAGCCCGTTCTCAATCTTACTTCGGGAGCTACCATTTCCCTGGGCGGTGTGGATTATCCCGTTACGTTCGACGCGGATACGGGAGAGCTCGTGGTAGGAGAAGGGGCGAATCGCCAGGTTTTGGGGTTGAATGAAGTCATGAATTTCTCCTCTTTTTCCGTGGAGGATACCGCCACGGGAACCACCTACGATATTCTTGCGGAATTCGACGAGGAGGGAGCGGCCCTCGCCTTCTGGGTGAGCGACGGTACCGGTCTTACAAAGCATACCGTTCCGGTAACCTACAACAAGGACGGCTCCTTTGCGGATATCGATCTGGCTGCGGCGGACCCCGCTCTGCCCGGAGCTCTCGGAACGAACCTCGCCCTGGAAGTGGCGGAATCCGGGACTTCTTTTACGCTCAAGTGGCTTGATCCCGGACTTCCCGTTACCTCCGGAGCTTACGAGGACGTGGCCACCATATCTCAGAGCCAGGAGAGCGTATATTCCACTACGTATCCCATTTACGATTCCCTGGGGAATAAATACGTATTGGAAATGACCTTCAAGAAACTTGGAGCCAACACATGGTCCTGGGACGCTTCCATCGATTCCAATGTCAATCTCCCCATCCAGGGAGGAAGCGGCGTCATCAGCTTTGGCCCGAACGGCCAGATCATCGATCCCGGGGATTTGGAGCTGGAGATCGATTTTACTTCCGTGGGAGCGGAGAGGGAAACCATAACTCTGGATTTCCTCGGAAAGACCATGGGAGATGGACTGGGAGGGGTTACTCAATTCGGTTCTCCCTTTACCACGAAAGCTTTTTATCAGGATGGTCATAGCATGGGAATTCTCACGGATTTCCAGGTGCAGCCGGATGGAACCGTTATGGGCATATACGATAACGAAGAGACCGTTCCCTTCTACAAGGTTCCCCTCGCCATGTTTACCAATCCCGGAGGGCTTGAGAAGGCGGGGGATTCCGTATATACCTCGGGAATCAACTCGGGGAACGCTCAGCTGGTAATGCCTCTCGAAGAAGGGGGAGGGCAAATTACCGGAGGGAGTTTGGAGGGTTCCAACGTGGATATCGTGGAGGAATTCGTGAATATCATCAAGGGGCAGCGGGGCTATCAGGCCAGCGCCAGGATGGTGACCACCAGCGACGAAGTGCTGGAGGAGACGATTAATCTTAAACGTTAGTCCTGCAATATTAAAGGAGAAAGGGGGCCAGACTCCCTTTCTCTCTTTGCTGTGTACGGTGTAAAGTGAACGGAGGCTTGCCGGGATGATCGCTCTTCACAGAATTAACGGTTCTTCCTTCATGGTGAATCCTGATCATATCGAAACTGTGGAAGCCACCCCCGATACGGTCGTGTTGCTTCATAACGGTCACCGTTACGTAGTTCGGGAAACCCCCGAGGAGGTTCGCCGCCTTGTGGTGGCCTATCGCCAGGAAATATTCCTGGGAGCTCCCGGCCATAGCGGCAGCGCTTCCGGAGCGTCCCAGGGGACTTCGGGTGTGTTACAATAAAAGTCCTGTTTTGCCAGGAAGGCATCAGTTTTTGCCCAGGGAGGTGGCGTCGTAGTGGATCTCGCGACCGTGGTAGGTTTATCTCTTGCTCTCATTCTTGTAATTGGAGGCATTATAGCGGGAGGCGATCCCGGGGCCTTCGTGGATTTCAAATCCTTTCTCATCACGGGAGGAGGAACCCTCGGAGCGGTCATTATGGCTTCCTCCATGGAGCAGCTCAAGACGCTGCCCAAAATTATCCGCCGAGGCTTTTTTGCCAGCTCTCCGGACATGATAGGCCTGGTGCAGACCCTCGTAAGCTTTGCCGAAAAGGCTCGTCGGGAAGGGCTTCTCGCTCTGGAGGAGGACGCCTCGCAGCTGGAGGATGTTTTTATCAGCAAATCCATACAACTCGTGGTGGATGGCACGGATCCCGAGCTTGTCAAGGCTATTCTGGATACCGAAATTGGCCTTCTCGAAGAACGTCATGCGGAAGGGAAGAAGATGCTCGATCTCATGGGAGAGATCGCTCCGGCCTTCGGAATGTTGGGCA
>DAIPKP010000175.1:0-2519 GCA_036769705.1 Synergistaceae bacterium | reverse complement strand
CGATAATCACCACGGCCTCTCCCCGGGCGCGTTCCAGCCCCGCCATGACCGCCGCCTGCTGGCCGAAGTTCCTGGAAAAGGAGATCATTCGGATGCGTTCGTCCTTTTCGGCGGCACGGTCCATGAGGGCCGCGGAGCCATCGGTGCTGCCGTCGTCGATGAAAAGAAGCTCGAAGGGCTCTCCCATGCCCTCCATCACCTTTACCAGGCGCCGGCAGGTTTCGGGAAGCACTTCCTCCTCGTTGAGAAAGGGAACGATGATACTGAACACGGGATGCATCAGTTTTTCTCCTCCGTCTTTTCCCGGGAATTTTGGAGCTCTTCCCGTCGGATGATAAGGGTTCCTCCGGAATCATACACCACCGTACCCAGGCTTTTGAGCTTCTCTTCGTCCAGCTTGGGATAGCGCTTGCGTTCCAAGGGGCCCAGGATGATATACCGGATATCGTAGTTTTGCCAGAGCTTTTCCGCCTTCTCTCCCAAGGGGGCGTTGTAGAGAAGATTTACCTCCCGGCGCCGGGCGTTCGGTATGCCGCTGTCGTTCCGCCAGAGCCATTCGTGCACGTACCACCCCAGCAGGGTGGGAAGTCCCGTGGCCATGGAGATACGGCCGTAATCGGAGTAGCTGTCCCCCTCCGCCTCCAGGATGGTCTCCTGGAAAGAGGTGTTTTCCCGAAGCCATAGCAGGGCTCCGTAGTCTCCGGAAGAATTTGTTCGCAGGAATTCCAGGCCTTGGAGCCCCCGGGATTTTCTTCCGAGGGAGTAGTATCCCGGTACCGCATGAAGAGGATAGCAGAGAGGAGCCGCGAGAAGCAGAAGAAAGAGCGCCGCGAAGATGGTTCGCCGGACAACTCCCCGAGTGGAGCTGAGAATGCGGGACATGGCGTAGCCCGAGGCGATGCCGAAGAGAATGAAGGCCTGGTAGCCGAGCTTGAACATGGTGTTGGAGCGGTGGTAATTCTTTCCGTAAATATCCTTTACGTAGAGGATTTCCGGCAAGAGCACCAGCCCCAGGGCTCCGAGAAAGAGCCCCGCCGCGAAGAGATCGCTTTTGGGAAGTTTGCGCCACCACTCTCGAAGCCCCCGGAAAAGCCCCTCTTTTTTGCAGGCTCCCACCAAAAGAGTTCCCAGAAGAAGAGCGAAGCAGTAGAGCATGAAAAATTTGTCTCCCCAGAGGACGAAGAGCTGCCAGAGAGGGGAATGATGCAGCACGGGACGGATGCCCTGGGAGAAGTTCTGGAAGTGGGTCAGAAAGGGCCCCGCCGCTCCCAGGGCGAGCAACGCCGCGGCGGCTCCCAAAAGAGCTCCCTTGAAGAGTCCCCGGAAAAAGGGGCCTTTCTTCCAGAAGTACCATATCATGGCTCCTCCCCAAAGGGCGAGGTAGATGGGAAAATCCCAGGAGTTGGTCATGAGGGTTATGCCGAGAAGAAGCCCCGTGAGGAGCAGGTGCAGTATGCCGGGCCCCCGGATAAAGGCGCTCAGCGTGATTCCCAGGGAGGTGAGCACCACGGGAATATCCGAAACGTGGCCGTGAAGATCCGCCACCACGAAGGAGTATATAGGGAATTCGTGAATGGTTTTGTCCTTGGTCTCCGGATTGTGCCCGATGTAGCGGGTGGCGTCGGGGTACCAGTAGTCCCTTTTGACGGTGCTCTCGAAAAAGGTGGTTTTGTGGAGCGCCGGAAAAAGTTCTCCGAAGAGAAAGCCGTGCAGATTTCCTCCCAAGGTTACCAGCACCATGGCGGCGAGCCCCGCTCCCAGGGCCCGGAGCCTTTTTTTCGAGATTCCCAGCCCTCCCCGGGGAGGAGGAATGCGCATTCCCAGGGCCGCCGCCAGAGAAAAGGAACCCAGCCCGGTAAGGGCGAAGAGGGTGGCGATCATGAGATTGTAGGCGTATTCCGGAACGGTCCGGCTTCCCGCGGCGAGATAGGCGCAGATTACCTGGCCGAAATAGTAATAGTTTATGGGCTCCCCCGCCAGCCAGATGTCCCGGGGAGGCATGCTTTCCGCCCGGAGCACCGCGTTGACGAAGCCGAAATCCATAAATTTTTCCAGCCCCTGGATATCGGGTTGAAAGCTGCGGATGAAGGCCCATCCCGTAAGGGCGAGGAGAAAGAGTATTTCCTCGGTGAGCAGAATTTTCCAGGGGAGGCCCTTTGAGAGGAGAGGATCCTTTTTGCGAAAGAGCAGCTGCACTCCCAATCCCGAAAGCAGCAGAGCTCCCAGGCACCAGGAAAAGGTGAAGATCCCAACCCCCAGGGAGGAGCCCAGCCAGAGGAGCCAGCAGGGAAAAAGAATCCCCAGCATTTTGGAAAAGGGATAGCCCCGGTCGAAGGTGAAGGGGAAAAGCCGCTTCCCCAAGGGATAGAAGAGAATCCCCGAGAGCAGAAGATAACTCCACCACTGCAGAAGAACGGGAAGATCCGGGGATACGAGGAATTTCAGGAATTCCCGAAAAAAGTGCGTGCAGAAGGTGAACATGGCTAGGCCCTTCTATCCTTTAGGTCCAGATCGAGAAT
>DAIPKP010000174.1:0-2552 GCA_036769705.1 Synergistaceae bacterium | reverse complement strand
GTCGATGTGAGGAGGAGGAAGAGATGAACCTCACCCTCCTAACCCACACGCCCAACCCTGAAAGCATCTGCGCTCAAGCCGCCGCCATTTGCTACCGCTCCGAACCTTCCGAAAAGGTGCTCCGCCATTGCTTAGAGGCAGGGCACTTGTCTATTTTCGAACATGCCAGCGCCACCTTTCGGATTGAGGGGATCTCCCGGGTAACGTCACATCAGCTTGTACGCCACCGGATCGGCTGGAGCTATTCCCAAGTCTCCCAACGGTACACCGGTAATGGATAAAGACAAGGGCGCAAAAAAGCGTACCCGAGTTGAGTGTTACAGCAGGGTTGTGGGCTTCCTAACCCCCATCTCCCAGTGGAATAAAGGGAAACGGGAAGAGTGGCGGGATCGCAAGGTTTTTGATCCGGGCAAATGCCCGGAGAAGCTGGAGCCCAGGGAGAAGGCTTAGGAACGAGGAAGGCGGGCACTTATCGAAAGGAGGATCCACGTGGGGCATGACTACATCGAGGAACTTATAGAGCTGTTGGCTTCCCGGCATCGAGACGGGCTAAGGATTCTTTCGGGGGAGTCACCGCCACCGTCAAAGTTTGAGCTTCGGGAAATTCTTCTTCATCATCGATCCCAGGGGGGAAAAACAGACCCAGAAATCAGGACGCCCGGAAAAAACGCCGCCCCCCAGGCTATGGAGGTGGAGAGCGTGGAGGAATACTTCAGGGCTTTGGATCAAATTGGCGGGTGGGAACCGATCATACTGGCCGCTAGGGAAGTTGCGGAGGATTGTGGTACCATGTGGAAGGCTTTTTGCCTCTATATTTCGGACATCGAACGCCCTGGGTGGACGCCCCGGGCTGAAAGCACCTCTGCCATGATCGTCCTCAGCCATAAGGTTGGGGTGGACGCAAAGACAATTAGGCGTTACCGCAAAAGTGTTCCCTCGTGGATCGCCGCCAGGGCCAGACGTCCCCAAAGATTCCTGTTTTGAAATTCCCTCGTTATGCCTTTGCTGTGCCTGTATTGCTCCTTTGTTGTGCCTCTTTCAATTCGTAAATTGCGATACAATAGTACCATCGGCAAAAAGTAAGTATAGAAAGCCTCTCCTCGAGAAAGTTCTCCTGGAGGGGCTTTTTTCGTGGCGGGTAGAAAGGATCGGTGAGAGCTATGCCGCGGAAGCCTGGGGAGCAATATGCGACCAAACGGCGCAAGGATAAAGAGCGGCGGTATAACAAGTTTCGGCCTGCCCGGCATGAGTTCTACGCTACCTCGGAGTGGCGGCGGCTCAGGGATTGGTACCGAACCAGACATCCGCTCTGTGAGGAGTGCCAGAGACAGGGCAGGGTTACGGCTGCCGAGCTGGTCCACCATAAGGTAGAGATTTCAGAAGGTGGCAAGCCGTTGGACGTGGACAACCTGGAATCCTTGTGCTGGAGCTGCCATAGCAAGGTGCATGCTGGGAAACTACACGAAAACTAAGTTTTGCCTTGGCTAGGCTGATCACCGAACGGAGGAACCCTTCTCCTCCATGCCAAGGCGATTTTTTTTATTGAAGGGCCGAGAGGGGCGGTGAAGGTATGAAGTGTGAACACTGTGGAGCGGAATTTGAAGTAGAAGAACGCATCACAAAGATCACGAAACGCAGGGAGATTGACAGCATTGTTATCGATGAAAAAATACAGGAATCTTTAAGATTTTGCTCCTACGATTGCCAACTGCAACATCAGCAATATGTTTGCGAACACTGCCATAAAAACTTTACCCCGAAGTCTCTTAATCAGGTCTTTTGTTCAAGTGAATGTAGAATTCTCGCAAGCAACGCGCCAAAGAAAAAAGAACCAACTGATGTGTTGATGTGTGAAGTGTGCGGAAAGGAGTTTACTCCAAAGGGTAAAAGGGGTCCGGTGCTTACCGTTTGTTCTCCTAGGTGCAGGCATGAGAGAGACAAAAAGAAGAGAAACGAGAAGCCTAAAACGAGGCTGGTATGTGAGTATTGCGGTAAATTCTTTTTTTTGCACAGAGACAGCCAGAAGTTTTGCTCCCACGAGTGTGCTGCAAAGGCAAGCCGCTCATTAAAGGGAACGAGAAAGATATGCGTTTACTGTGGAAAAGAGTTTGAACCAAAGAGCAAGAACCAGATATGTTGCTCTTTTGAGTGTGGTTCTTTACAGAGCGCAACGCATAGAAAAAAACAAATCCTTACATGCTTGTGCTGTGGCAAGGAGTTTGAGGCAAGGCGTGATAATAAGGGGTTTTGTTCAAAGAAATGTGCGAGAAGATACATCTCCGACAATAAGCAGAACAAATGCTCTTATTGTGGGGTTGAATTCAAAGGGCCGGGAAAGTATTGCAGTGATGAGTGCAGAGAGAAAGCCAAGATTAAGCATAAAACATGTTCTGTCTGTGGCAAGGAGTTTACTACAACAGGTAGGCAGTCTATATGCTCTGACGAATGCAGGAAACAATTAGCTAGAGATAAGCAGCATCAGATATATCTTTCAAAGAGAGATGAAGAGATAAGAAGGCTAAGAGAAGAGTTTGTACCGCAAAGAGTTGTAT
>DAIPKP010000173.1:0-2568 GCA_036769705.1 Synergistaceae bacterium | reverse complement strand
CCTGGCGGAAAATCTGTTTCGTCACTTTCCCGGAATGGAAGGGCGTTACTGGTTTATCGCTGAGGACCGCGAAAACAAAAACATCGCCGCAGCCTGTGCGCTGCTACCGTGGAAATGGCACATGGAAGGCATTCCTCTCAAAGTAGCGGAAATGGGAATCGTGGGAACCGGAGAAGAACATCGCGGCCAGGGGCTGATGCGCCGCCTCCATGGGGAACTCATGAAAACCGTGGAGGAAGAACACTTCGATCTCGTGGTCATTCAGGGCATTCCCGGTTTTTACGATCGCCTGGGATTTCGTTATGCCTTGCCTCTCTGTTCCCATGTGGAACTGCCTCTTCATGCGGTGCCCTCGGAGGTACCCGAAGATTTTCACATTCGTTCCGCCGGGATTGATGATATCCCCTTCCTGATGGGGGAGGACAGGGTTTTTGCTGCTGCCAACAGCATTTCCGCTCCCAGAGACAGAGAACATTGGCAGTACCTTCTCACCCAGGGACAGGAAACCGAATACGGTTCCGACTTTTTGATTTTTCAGCATTCCACAAAGGAAATAAGCTATGTTCGTATTTCCAGACATGGCTTTGGCCGAGGGTTGATCATAAGCGAAGCCAGCGAGGGGATCTCCCGTAAAATGGGCTTGAAACTGCTGAGCTATTGTGGCCGTCTGGCGGTTGAACGCCAGAAACCCTACCTTCGCCTCGATCTTCACCCTGAAGCCCCCTTATCCCGGATTGCCCTCGCCTCGGGAGCTACGGCGGAAGAACCCTACGCCTGGCAAGTGACCATACCGGATGAGCGAAAGCTCCTGCTCCTCATGGCTCCTATTTTGGAGAAGCGGCTGGAGAGGGGCATGTTCCACCGCTACTCCGGAAAAGTCCGCCTGGACTTTTTCCAGCATAGTCTGGACTTGATATGGAGCGAGGGAAAGCTTCGTGAAATTTCTCCGGGGGATGACCTGCCCT
Organism: Synergistaceae bacterium; assembly: GCA_036769705.1. Lineage (GTDB taxonomy): Bacteria > Synergistota > Synergistia > Synergistales > Aminiphilaceae > DAIPKP01. The sequence goes on along the minus strand of DAIPKP010000173.1, from coordinate 1,603 downwards.
GCGATGCTCATTTCTGCGTCCACAAGGAGCTTTTTCCGGCCCTTTGCCTGGGGCATCGCTCCCGGAGTGAGCTGCGCAGGAACCGCCCGGACATTTTCCCCGCACTCTCTCATGTAGGTTCCCGAACGGAGCGGGTTGCGGACATCACGGGCATGATAATCGACGAGCTTTTTCCCGCAAAACGTTCCTGGATTTACGAACAGTATTAACCTTCAAAGCCAGAAAGCCCCTTTGCTACACTTTAGGGGTTTCCTGGCTTTTTACGTTGTTTTTAAATATTTTTCTAATCTATCTCATTCATATCAAGTGCATCACAAGAAAGACCATTGTGGTTTCCGGAATCGGGGAAAAGGGGAGTATCTCCTCTTTTCCCCGATTTTTTGTTTTTTTGAAGGACATATGGGAGTAGTGTGCGGACATGGGGAGCTGCGTATTTTTCTGAAAAATGAGATTGACAAAAACTGTACGCGTACAGTTTTTATGTCGGAAAGAGGATGTTTTGTAAGGCTGCACAGAAACTCCGGGGCAGCTCCGTTGGATGTTGTCTCGAAATGGGAGCCGGAAAAATCGGCTTCCGAAGGGGGGAGTTTTTCATGAATACCCATAGATATCCACATCTTTTCAGCCCCATACGAATAGGCTCCCTCATGGCCCGCAACCGTATCGAAGCGGTTCCCGTGGGAATGTCCGATCTTGCTCCGAGGGGTACCTTACCCGGGAGAATATTGCGGCTTACGAAGTGAAGGCCCGCGGAGGGGAGAAGATTCATCTTGCGGAGACCCTTAAAAGAGCGCTGAAAAAGACGAAGGTCTCCGCCATCGGGGGGCTTGGGGATCTTGACATGATAGAGCGGATTATCGCGGAGGGAAAGGCAGATATGGTGGCTTTGGGAAGAGCCCTCATCGCGGATCTCGATTTGCCCCGAAAGGCCTGGTCCGGAGAATCTCGAGATATTTTACTCCCTGTCAGCGTTGCATCGTCTGCATGAGCGATTCTTTCGTGCCCTACGTTAAATATCCCACGAGGATAACCCGGTGTACCGTGGATCCCAGGGTGAGCAAGGAGTCCGAGTATTTTCAGGTGCCTCTCTGCTTTTCAGCGTGCTTAAGCCCTACGAAGTGGCGGGAAACCTTATCGTGGTGGTGTTTGCCCTGGTGTATGCCTTTTTCCGCATGCGTTCGGGCAAGGTGAATATGGAGATAAGCTACGAGGAGGCATAATTTCCCTTCAAAGTTACTCCCCGGATTTGCAAAGGCTCCTGGAATTTTTCCCGGACCTCGTCTTTAAGACGTACATGACCCACTTGGATCCTCAATTCAAGGATTTCGAGGAATACTGCCGAAAAAGCGAGACCCTTGTGGAGAAGATCCTTTCGGAACATCCGGAGTTGCTTACCCCGAGAGATCTTTTTCCGGAAGAGGAATAGCGGGATCGCAGCGGGGAGATTCAGCTGCAGGGTTTTAGCCTATGCAGGGATACGACCCCAACAACCGGAACCCCGAGGCCAGGGAGCGCACCGCTTCCAGGGTTTCGTACACCGAAGGTTCCTCCATATGCCCCTCCACGTCCACGAAGAAGGAGTATTCGAAGGGGTTGTGCAGCA
>DAIPKP010000067.1:1679-14214 GCA_036769705.1 Synergistaceae bacterium | reverse complement strand
TAGATCACTTCCTGGCGCCCGTGTTTGCGCTCCACGTACTGATCCACCATGCCGCTTTCCAGGGGCCCCGGCCGATAGAGGGCCAGCACAGCCACCACGTCCGCGAAGGCATCGGGTTTCATTCTCTTGAGAAGTCGGCGCATACCCTCGGATTCGAGCTGAAACACCCCCAGGGTATCCCCCTCCTGGAGCAGTGCGAAGGTATCCTTGTCATCCATGGGTATTTCGTTGATATCCGGAACTTCCCGCCCCACGCTTTCGATATTGTGCAGGGTATCCTCGATGAGGGAAAGGGTACGAAGGCCGAGAAAATCCATCTTCACGAGCCCCAGCTTTTCCACGGGTTCCATGGCGAACTGGGTAACCACCTGGTTATCCGCGATACGCCGCACCGGCACGATATCCGTAATGGGGCAGGGAGCGATAACCACCCCCGCCGCATGCTGGGAACAATGCCGGGCGAGCCCTTCGATATTGCAGGCGGTATCAATGACCTTCCGGGCCCGCTGATCCCGGGTATAGAGCTGCTTCAGATCCGGCGCCATATCGAGGGCCTGGCGCAGATTTTTCGCCTTGTCCGGCACGAGCTTGGCGATAATATCCGCCTCCGCCAGGGGGACCTCCAGGGCCCGGGCCACGTCCCGCACCGCCCCCTTGCTCATCATGCGGCCGAAGGTAATAATCTGGGAAACGTTTTCCCGGCCGTATTTTTCCACCACGTAATCGATAACCTCATCCCGCCGTTTGTCCGAAATATCCGTGTCGATATCGGGCATGCTGATCCGTTCAGGGTTAAGGAAACGTTCAAAGAGAAGCCGGTGGTATATGGGATCGAGCTCCGTAATCCGGAGAGCCCAGGCCACCAGGGAACCCGCGGCGGATCCACGGCCCGGCCCCACGGGGATACCTCGCTCCTTGGCGGCCTTGATGAAATCCGACACGATGAGGAAATATCCGGGAAAACCCATCTGCTTGATGATACCTATTTCGTATTCCAAACGCTCCCGGTATTCCCGGGGGATCTCCTCTTCTCCAAGCCGCCAGCGAAGTCCTTCCCAGGCCTGGCGTTCCAGATAGGAATCCAGGGTTTCTCCTTCGGGGAGATCGAAATCCGGCAAAAGATACTCTCCAAAAGTAAACTCCACATCACAGCGTTCCGCTATTTCCAAAGTGTTCGTAAGAGCTTCCGGAAGCTCCGCTCCGAAAAGCCGCCACATCTCTTCGGGAGACCGGAGATAAAAATCCGGAGCCCCGAAGGAAAAACGGTTAGGATCGTTCACGGTCTTCCCGGTCTGCACGCAAAGAAGCACTTCATGCCAAAGCGCATCCTCCTTGCGAAGATAGTGAGCGTCGTTGGTGGCGATCAGAGAAAGCCCGGTCTCCCGGGCGATGCGGATAAGGCCCTTATTCGCCCGGGCCTGCTCGGGAAGGGAGTTGTGCATTACTTCAAGATAAAAATTCCCCTTTCCGAGAATGTCTTCGTAGAAGAGAGCCTTCTTCGCCGCCTCCTCTTCATCTCCCTGAAGAACCAGGGAGGCGATCTCTCCGGCAAGGCAGGCGGAAGAGCCGATAAGGCCTTCGCCATAGGTGCTCAGAAGATCATAATCGATTCGGGGTTTGTAGAAAAATCCGTCGGTATTCGCCTTGGAGACGAGTTTCACCAGATTCTTATAACCCTTGTTATCTTTCGCCAGAAGCAGAAGATGATAGTTCTGGCTTTTTTTATCCCGCACCTGGTGCCCCCGGGGATCGAGATACACCTCGCATCCAATGATGGGCTTGACGCCCTGGGATTTACACTTCTGATAGAAATCCACCGCCCCGTACATGGCTCCATGATCCGTCAGGGCTACCGCGGGGGATCCCCATGCGGCTACCTGCTCCGCCAAGTCACCGCAGCGTATGGCTCCATCGAGAAGACTGTATTCGCTATGAACGTGAAGATGTACAAAATCCTGCTTCATGAAACGTCCTTTCTTGGCTTGCTCCGAAAGAAAAACCCCTTTGCGGGGCCTTTTGGAATCGTAAAAAACTACTCTTCCTGATCCAGGAGATCTCCCTCCATCTCTTCAAGAGCCGCATCTTCCGCTCCCTCTCTCTTCTCCAGAAGAACCTCTCCTCCCGCACAGGAAAGAACGGTTCCCACAAATCCCTGATCCTCCCGAAAAGCCTTTTCGTGCCTTTCTTCGTTTCCATTCTCCTGGAAGGAATCCTCAAAAAAGGGGATCTCCTCGAAGAGCGGTTTCGGAGAGAGCTCTTTCTTTTCGGGGTCTTCAGGAAAACCCTCCTCCTCCTTCTCTTCTTCCGCTTCCCCGGAAAAACAGTTTTTACGCACCTCTCCCCGGGTGAGAACCAAGGATTTTTCTCCGTAAAATTCTTCGAAAAGGGGACGAAGAAGCTCCTGCCCCCGGGACGAGGAAGTCAGAAAGAAACGATGCTTTCCCTCGGAGGGAGGAAAATCGAGACGAATCTCGTTTTCCGAAGAAAGGGGCTCCACATCCACCAAAGCACAGCAGAGCCAGGGAGCTTCCGTGAAAAGCCGGCCCAGGAGTTTCTCCCAGGAAGAATCTCCGGAGAAAGGATTTTCCACAGGAGCTTCGGAAGAGCTCTCTCCGGCAAAGTCCGGGGTTTCGGCTTTGAAAGATTCTTTTTCCCCCGGGAGCTCGGGGGCTCTTTTTTCTTTCGGCTCTTCGGAAAAGGAGCGAGGATTCTCCCGGGAGGCCTGTTTTCCGAAATCCCTGAAATCCCTAGGAGCCTTTCGCAGAAACTTTTCCGAAACCGGAGAGGCCTCGGCAAAACTCCGGCTCGGAGAAATTTTTTCTTTTTCGGGAATCCCTTCGGAGTGCGCCGGCGTCTCGGCAGAAGGGATATTTCCCGTCACCTTACTCCAGAGGAGCCCCCCCAAAAGCTCGCCATCGATCCCCATACGCAGCCGGGGAAGCCAGGAGCTCAAAAAATCCATACCCCTCCAAAGTTTTTCCGGATCCCAGAGAGGAGCCTGAGCGAGAAGATATTCCTTTTCCTTTTCCGAAAGATCCAGGGAAACCAAAACCTGGTCTCCCCATTTTCCCACGGTCCAGAGATCCGAAAAAAGCCGGAACATTCCCTCGTAAAGGCGTACCACCGACCCTCCTCGGCCAAGAAGCTCATGAAACCGGGCATAGGCCTCCCCGGGAGATTCCCGCAAAAGGGCCACCAAATCTTCGAGCTCTTTCCGGCCGCTTCCTCCGAGAAGGCGCTGCACGCTCTGGAGCGTAAGGGTTCCTTCTTCCAGCACAAGAGCCTGTTCCAGCAGGGAAAGGGCATCCCGAAGAGCGCCGTCTCCATGGCGGGCAATCTCCCAAAGCGCCTCGGGAGAAGGAGAACTTCCCTCTTTCCGGGCGACCTCCTCCAGAAGAGAGACCATGATCTCTCCGGGAATGCGGTGAAAAGGCAAATGCTGGCATCGAGATCGGATGGTAACGGGCACCTTGTGAGGCTCCGTGGTGGCCAGAATGAAAAGGGCATACTCCGGAGGCTCCTCCAGGGTTTTCAGAAGAGCGTTGAAGGCGTGCTCCGTAAGCATGTGCACTTCGTCGATAATATAAATTTTCCATTGCTCCTCGTAGGGGGCCAGGGCTACCTGATCCTTGAGTTCCCGAATTTCGTCGATCCCCCGATTGGAGGCCGCGTCAATCTCCACCACGTCCAGATTATCCCCCTGCCGGATGCTTTCACAGCTGGAACATACGCCGCAAGGCTCGGGGCCTTCCTGAAGATTTTTACAGTTCAGGGCTTTGGCAAAAATCCGGGCCATACTGGTTTTACCACATCCCCGGGGCCCCGAAAAAAGATAGGCATGGGAGACCCGGTTTTCCCGGAGGGCTCTCTGAAGAATTCCCACCGCTCCGGGCTGCCCCAGAAGCTCGGCAAAGTTCTGGGGACGATATTTTCGATACAGGGAAAGATTTTTTTTCACTCCTGCCTCCTCCGCCCGTGCGATAATTTCCCGAAATCCGCCTTTTCCGGTTTCGGGTTCACTGAAGATAACTCCCCATGGGATGCTCTCCCTTGGCCTCGTTCAAAGCCTGCACGAGAGCCTCCCGCAAGGAGGGCAACGCTTTTCGCAGCTCCGGAGAACAGGCATTGCAAAGGACTTCGTTTCCCACCTGAAGCACCGAGGAAGAAGCGGACTCCTCCAGATCGATCTCATAGGGAAGCATCTCCATTTCCAGATAATCCTGAATTCCCCGCAGGATCTCCTGCCTCTGAAAATCCGAAAGATCGGTTTCGGCTACCCGCCAACGGGGAATTCCGTCTATGGAAAGCACGTACTTCCCCTCCTCTTCAGTCCAGGCAGGGCGCAGAAGCCCCAGAGGTTTTTTCCGTCTCAAGGGCCATCCCCGGTCTTTCATGGTCTGAATAAGATAGGCCACCCGATCCTCCGTTTCAGGATGATCCAGATACACTCCGGGATCCACATAGGGATGCTTCCATCCTTCTTCGTAAAGACGCTCCATCACCGTTACCATCCCCGTGGGTTCGTACCCCGCTCTGCGAAGAAGCATAAGCCCCTCCCGGTCCGCCTGCTCCTCGTACTCCCGGCTATAACTATTTGCAATGGCCGCCGAGGCCACTCCGGAAAGAACGATAGCCGCCCCCTGGCCTCCCGTGGCGGCGATAACCGCCAGGGAAAGGATATTGAGTTTCTGGTTTCTGGCGGCCTGTTTTATTCCGTGACTGCGCTCCACGTGAATCATTTCGTGGGCGAGAAGGCCCGCAAGCTCGTGATCGGTGCGCACGAAATCCATCATTCCCCGGTTTACGTAGAGAAGCCCTCCGGGAAGGGCAAAGGCATTGGGACGCTCCTCCTCCAGAAGGCGCACCTCGTAATCGTATGCCGTATCCACCTCTCCTACCAAGCGCTGCAAAATCATGTTCAGTCGCGCTTCGATCCGCGCATCCCGAGCCCGGGAAAGGCTTTCCTCGATCTGAGCCCCCACTTTTCTTCCGAGAAGAATCTCCTTTTCCGGATCCGTGGCAGCATGACCGGAAAGGCTCGTTGTAAAGAAAAATGCCAGGAGCAGAAAAAAAAGGGCTCCGTATTTCTTTCCTCTTCGAAAATGCTCCTTCATTTCTTGATCACCCCTTACTGCACAAAAAAAGAGCCGCACCTTCTTTTCCTCATCCACGATAGCACACCTGGAAAAGAAATCGAGAGCTCCGGAAAAAGAAAAAGCGCCCCCGCCTTCTCTCGCCTTTCAAGAACAAAAAATATTTCGTGAACCTCTATTGTACTGCAACTTCCAGAGCTTTTCCAAATTGCCGGGACCCTGAAAAAAAGCTCTTTCGGTTGCGAAAAAAGAGGTCGAACGAGTATAGTGGAAAACGGAAATTTTCGAAAAAACATCGAATCCGAAGGAGGAACATACCGTGGCAAAATCGCCCCTGAAACCCCGGGTCTCCAAGGAAGAGGTTTTCGATCTTCTGGATATCCGTCTCGGCAAGATACTCTCCCTGGAAGTGGATCCGGAGGCTCCCAAAAAAGCCTACCGGCTGAAGATCGATTTCGGCAAGTACGGCGTGAAGACCAGCGTGGGACGTTTTACCCAGCACTCTCCGGAAGAGCTCGAAGGAGCCCTGGTGCTGGGAGTGCTCAACTTCGAACCCCGGAAGGTGGGAGAAACCCTTTCGGAGGTTCTCGTTCTTGGTGTACAATACCCCAAGGCAGAAAGCGGAGAGGCCACGCCTCTCACCTGCATGGCCCAAGGCAAACTGGGGAGCAAGGTTTTTTAAAAGGCCGCACCTCGGAAACCCATATTATCGAAAGCAAAGCGAGGGAATAACCGCATGTTACGCACAAACCGCGACAGAATCGTAGAATTTACCCTGCAATGCCAGCCGGGGCAACCCCGAACTCTGGGCAACTGGGGAGTGGACAAGGATGGCAAGCCCTTTCTTCTTCCCGGCATAGGAGGCATTACCCTGAATATCCAGGCGGGAGATTCCGCCTTCGGCTGGGCGGGGGACCACATCGAACCCGGTGTAAGCTGCACCGCGGATACCAAAAAATACATGGAACATCCCAACATCTCCCTGCAGATCTACGCCTGCGTAGGCAACCGCGCCCGGGTAGTTTCCGGAGACGCCAAGGATGCGAAAGGCGTGGTACTCGGCCATCACGGCGGATCGGAACACGTCATCGTGGACTTTCCCCGGGAAGCCAAGGAAAAAATGAGCTACGGGGACACCATTCTCATCAACGGCCGGGGCCAGGGACTCCAGCTTTTGGACTATCCCGAGATCAGCCTTTTCAACCTGGATCCGGATCTTCTCGAAAAAATGAACATCCGGGAAACCGGAAAAGGCACTCTGCAAGTTCCGGTAACCACCTTGGTTCCCGCTCCCTGCATGGGCTCCGGCGTGGGAGCCGCTCACGTGGCCAAGGGAGATTACGACATTATGACCAGCGATCCCGAAACGGTACGGGAATATAATCTGGACAAAATCCGTTTCGGAGATTTCGTGGCCCTGATGGATCACGACAATCGTTACGGAAGAGCCTACCGGAAGGGAGCCATCAGTATCGGCGTGGTGGTTCACAGCGACTGTCTCCGGGCGGGACACGGCCCCGGAGTAAGCACCCTTCTTACCTGCGGCACCCGGCTGATCGAACCCGTACTGGATCCCAAGGCCAATATAGCGGATCTCCTGGAAATCGGCACCACGCTCTAATATTTTTACAAGCCTCAAAAAAGCGCCTCTTCCAAAACACGCGGAGGGGGCGCTTTTACTTTTTTTCACCTTTTGGAAACCCTTCAAAGGGCTCCCAAAAACACTCCTGAAATATTTCGAAAGCACTTCGGAAAATCAAGGTTGCTCCTCCGGAAGAAGAGCATTCACATCCCGGAGAAAGTCGAGAATATCCTCCTGAAAAACCCCCTCCGCCAGGGAATCGAGGGGGGTGCTTTCCCGATTGACGATTCCCAGCCACGCTCCCGCATCCCGGGCCATCTGGGGATACCAGTTGGCGGGAGACACCAAAAGAGAGGAGCCGAGGACCAGAAAGAAGGAGGCCTCTTTCGCAAGCTCCTCCGCCCTCTGCATGGCCTCCACGGGAAGAGATTCTCCGAAAAGCACCACCCCGGGACGCAACCGTCCCTTGCAGGCAGGGCACAACGAATCTTCCAGGAGCCGCTCTCCCTCGAAAGAAGCGCCGCAGTCCATACACGAGCAGCGTCGAAGGCTTCCATGGAGCTCCACCACTTCCGCAGTCCCTCCCAGGACATGGTATCCATCCACGTTCTGTGTAATGACACCCCGGATAAAACCCCGGCGCTCCCACTCTCCCAGAATGCGATGCCCCTCGTTGGGAGAGGCCTGGTAGCATGCCCGGATGCGCTCCCGGTAAAAATCGATACATGTTTCATAGGATCCTTCCAGGGCAATCACCGACGCAAGCCGGGAAGGATCCGCCTGTTTCCAGAGCCCCCGGGAGGAGCGAAAATCCGGCAGCCCCGAAGCGGTACTCATGCCGGCTCCGGAGAAAATCACTCCTCCCCGGCTCCGCAAAACCTCTACCACAGAGGCAAGCTTTTCTTCGCGATCTTTTTCAAGGGTCATAGCATATCCTCCTCTCCCCCGGGCACCTCCCCTTCGAGAATCACCACCGCCACTGCCAGGTTCTCTTCGTGGGTAATGCTCAGAAACACCCTTCGGACTCCCCGGCTTCGCAATATCTCTTTATTTTCCTCGCTCAACCGAAGCAAGGGCCCCTGAGAAGTGCGCTCCACCCAGCACCCCTGCAACCCCACCTTGCCGAGCCCCATGCCCGTAGCCTTGGCAAAGGCCTCCCGGGCGGCGAAGGCCCCCGCAAAATGCCGGGCGGGACACCCCCGGGATTTTGCGTACTCTCTCTCCTGGGACATAAAAACGCGCTTTTCGAAATAAGGGGAGTTTACATGGCGCTCCATGCGCTCGATAGAACAGGCATCCACTCCCAGCCCGAGGATCATAACTCCGCCTGCAATCCCTGAGAATCCGAAAAAAACCAGAGTGTATCCCCCGCAATGCGGACCTCCCTAATTTTTTGAGAGGGGAAAAAGGACTGCAACGAAAGCACCGGGGCCACCTTCTCCATGGCATGCGCAATATCCCGGGTAGAGATAAAGGGATTGTCGCTGGAAGAATCCATAAAATGCAGGGATGCCGTACCGTCTTCCAAAGGAAGATAGGTTCCCCGGAAGCCCACGGTAGCTTTGAGAGGTATGGTGGTGTTTTTTACGTAGACCCCCTTCAGTTCCAGGCAGTTGCGACCCGCAACGACCTCCTCTATGCGAAAAGCGGGATAGACGCTCCCCAAAGCCTCCGCAATATCCTGCAGCAGCACGGACCCCGAAACCTTTCCCTTCCGGAAATGACGGAGCACCACCCGGGAGCCTTCCATCCTGAAGGAAACCGCCTCCACGTAGATGGTGATGGAATCATAGCGCAACCCCCCGATAGAAGCTCCCCGGACGAAACAGAACATCTCCTTGGCTCCATGCACATCCCCCGAAGAAACCAGCCCCTTGAGAACCACCGAAACCTTCTCCGCTTCGAGGTGCCCCTCGAGCTCTGCGGCGATACGGTCTTCGTAGGAAAGAATCTCCTCCGCTCCATACCCAGGAAGGACCATACAGACAAGGCTCGCCATAAGGAGCCATGCCGGAAGAAAAGCGATCCTTCTCTTGAACTCCCCCTCGTAACGTCTCTTCATAAATGCATCCACCCGCCTTCGTTGATTGCTACCGCATCAGTATACCCAAGAATTGGGGGTTCGCACCAGGGCCGGGGTTTCAAAAAAAGAGTTTTCTTTGGATTTCTTCGACTAAGGAAGCACAGTCTTCTTTCTGCTACAATAACCCTCTATGTTAGGAGTGATGATGTACATGGCAAATCCGGAACGCATGGGGCAAAGCTCCATACCGCTTCTGCTCCTTCACTTTTCCCTCCCCGCCATGGCGGGATTGGTGGCAAACGCCCTCTACAATATCGTGGACCGCATCTTTGTGGGACATTACGTAGGCCCCGAGGGAATCGGGGCCCTTTCGGTGGCCTTTCCCTTCATGGTAGCCATCAGCGCCGTAACCGCCCTGGTAGGAACCGGAGGGGCCTCGCTCCTCTCCCGGCTACTTGGAGAAAACCGCCGCCGCCGGGCGGAAAAAGGCCTGGCCAACGCCCTTCTTCTGCTCCTGGGAGGCTCGGGACTTCTCGTGCTGGGAGGAGCTCTCTTTCCGGAAAAACTTCTTTTGCTTTCGGGATCCACCGAAAGCCTTCTTCCCCTGGCAAGGGAATACTTTTCCGTCATCCTCTGGGGCGTTCCCTTCTGGGTCACCAGCATGGGGATGAACCACCTGATACGCTCCGAAGGCGCTCCCCGGTACGCCATGATAACCCTCTTTCTCGGAGCGGGAGGGAACATTCTCCTGGACTGGATCTTCATCGTGCAGATGAACCTCGGAATCCGGGGAGCCGCCCTGGGCACCGTTCTCGCCCAGGCCATCGCCTTCCTCTGGGTATTTCTCTTCTACCTGGGCCCCTGGAAGATGAGCGTCTTCCGCCTGTATATCAGGAACTTCCTTCCCCGGTGGATCTTCGTGCGGCAGATTCTTTCGGTGGGGCTCTCTCCCTTTCTCCTGGAGCTCACCTTCACTCTTCTCATGGGTATCTTCAACACCCTGCTCGGCAGATACGGAGGGGATCTCGCCATTGCCTCCATGGGCATCTTTTTCAGCCTGGACGCCCTGCTCTATCTTCCTCCCATCGGCATCGGGGAGGGACTTCTTCCCATCATCGGCTACAACTTCGGGGCCAAGAATTACGCCCGGGTACGCCGGGCGGTGTGGCTCGCCCTGGGAGGCTGCGTGGGGCTCTTTACCTGCAACTTCCTGGGAGTCATGCTTTTCGCCCCCCAGATGGCGGCACTCTTCAACAACTCCAGTCCGGAACTCATAACCCTTACCGCCCGGAGCCTTCGCATCGGCTACGCCGCGGTGCCCGGAGCGGCGGTGGGCATCATCACCACCTTCACCCTCCAGGCCCTGGGCAAGGCAAAACTCAGCATCATGATCAGCCTGAGCCGGCAGTTTTTCTTTCTCATCCCCGCAGCGCTCTTTCTGCCCCGTTTCTTGGGAGTGGACGGAGTATGGCTTTCTTTTCCCATTGCGGATATGGTGCAGATAGTTTTTTCCGGGGGATTTCTTTTTCGGGAAATGCGGCGGCTAGGGAAGGAGTTTCCCCAGGAGGCTTAAGAGGCTTTCCTCGAACGGGGCATGTATTTTAACGGTATACGACATGGTCAGAGGCATAGTCCTGTTAGGCCGTCTAGGGTGACCGCAACATCCCGGGGGTAGGCTCCTTTCCGATTACCATCGAGCTCCCAAGCCGGCGCCTCTTACATTACCAAAACTAACATAGGCGTTTTTTTCCCGGGAGAGCACCGGCTGTCGCCCCCGCATCTTCCTGACCATTTCCAGGAAATTTTGGGATTAGATTGTCATGAAAATCAAACATCTCCCGCCGATTGGATGAGGTGCAGCAAACCGGGCGAGACGTTCCACTGGAGGCCGTCGTCGGCGACGACGCTGATGGTTTTTTTGTTGAGGCGCAGCACCATGCCTTCCAACATTCGGCCATCCGGGGCCTGAAAACCGACCCGGTCTCCTTTCGTAAAACCAGTCATCAGCGTGGTGGCGCGGGCTTGGGATATGAGCTTGAGCCGCTCGACGATAAGCCGGTTGAGAAAGAGCAGATCCTCTTCGTTCAACCTCTTGATCGCCTCGACGGCGGAAGCGCGGTCGACAATCCTAACACTGCCGCGTTTCATCACCGCACTCCGTTCTTGAATGCCTTGAGCAGCGGCAAGAGTTCGGGCACATCATCCTGGATGATACTCCACAGGGCATCGTCGTCGAGGTAAAAGCGCCATTCGCGCTGGCTGACATCAGACATTGACCCGCTCCTGTTCAATGTAGGGGCGTAGCTCCGGCCTCAGGGCCTTTTCGGTGACCAGGTCCACCGAGCATCCGAGCAACTCCTCCAGATAAAACTGCACACCGAAATAGCGCTTGGAGGTGGCCGGACCGTCAAAGGCCACCAGCACATCCACATCGCTGGCACCCTTCACCATATCGCGGGCAGTGGAACCAAACAAGGACAGCCGAATCACGCCGAAACGGGCCCGCAACTCCGGTTTGCTGCGGGTTAGCAATTCCAAAACACGTTCTCTGTTCATCCTTCAGCCTCCTCGGCTTCTTCGCATGTGCGCATAATTTCCGGCTTTATCCACCATTCCCCGGTGAGCATCTTTTGGATTGACAAACACAATTTCTTTTTCGGGCAATGCGGCAGCTGGGGAAGGAGTTTCCCCGGGAGGGATAAGGGCTACGTTGCCATGGTCAACGGTACCGCAACCGCAGGAAGGTAAAAAGGTTGCGGGGAGGAGTTCTCCCAAAAGGGAAATTCCGAGCTCCCTCAGGCGTTTCTCTTTTCCCGAAGCTCCCGGAGCTCCTCCGGGGTGATCCGGGTATAGAGGAGGATTTTATCTTCGGATTCACCGGCTTCGAGCATTCTCCGGGCCATATCGATCTTTTCTTTTTCAACGCCTATCTTCATGCCTTTTTCGACACCTTTTTCGATGCCTTTTTCCACACCTTTTTTCATGCCTTTTCGCTCCATCAGGCTAATATACATGGATGCCTCCTCCTTTCGGTGATCCAGTTCATGTTCCCATTCTTCCCAAACGTTGTCATCGTCAATATGCATAATCCCCTCGATAAACCAGAGGAGCCATGCCTTTTTCTCGTGATTCCATCCACGCTCGTCCAGAATGTTGAGCATGGTCTTCATGTACAAAAGTTTGCGAGCATCCCGCCTCCGGTGTTTCCAAGCCTGCATGGCCGCATAGTGGGCGAGGTCGAAGGGGTTCTCGCTCTGCTGAAGGATCTCTTCATCCCCCTCGTAGATTTTGAAGGTGGGGTATTCGTAGGTTACCTTGGAGCCGAACCGCTCCCAAGAATAGCGCCCCCCAGCCTGAGCTACGGGAAGAGGCTCCGTGAGAAAGGCCAGCCCCGCCACAGAACGGTTGTACCGGCTCTCCAGAAGGCAACGGTACCGATGCATCCTCAGGGAGAAATCCTCATGGCCCCCGGAACCTTGCACCTCCGCATGAAGCAAAATCCATGCATGTTCTCCCGAAAGAAGGGGCACATCGGCGAGCATATCCACGAAACGCCCCGAATCGGGAGCTCCTCCGGGATATTTTCGGGTATACCGGGCAAGCCGCCGAAGCTCCTTATCCAAAAAAGTTACGGGGCGGCCCATATCCACTTCCCGGGCCATCTCCGGAAGCACCACCTGGAGCATGGGTACGAAAAAACGAGAAAGAATATCTTTCCACAGGGAGTCGTCGTACCGTTTTTCTCCAGATTTTTTTGTTCCCTTGGGGCTCTTCGTTTTTTTAGCTCCCACGGATTTCCTCCCGTTTTTTCGAGTTCATGCACACACCGCTAAAGCG